>NZ_VFWS01000430.1:0-1338 GCF_006443065.1 Mesorhizobium sp. B1-1-5
GTTCTGGGCGGGCCTGCGGCCGATGATGCCCAATTCCGTGCCGGTCATCGGCCGGGCCCGCTACAAAAATCTCTATCTCGACACCGGCCACGGCCATGTCGGATGGACCATGGCCTGCGGCTCGGGCAAATTCCTCGCCGATCTCGTCGCCGGCCGAAAGCCCGAAATCGATCCACAGGGGCTGGTCTATGAAGATTAGGCAAGCGGATCCGTAGTTAGCCCCGCCCTTCGACCGCCGCACGCCAGGTGCTTGCATAATCCGTCAAGGCGGGGTCGACCGGCGGTTCTTGTCTCAAGCCCTTGCCATGCGCCTCAGCCTTGTCCGATGCCAGCAACGCGGCACCGATGCTGGTGCCGGTCGCGGCTTCGGAGGCGACGACGCTTCTGGCGGTCGCCGCCGCCAGCATGCCGACAAAGAGCCGGTTGCGGTCTAAAGGGCCTTCGACAATGGTCGGGCCGTCGGCGCCGATCAGATCGAGGCAGGTCGCCGTCATCAGCGCCAGATAGAAAGAGATGGCGGCAAAGCGCTGGCCGCTGTTCATGCCGTCAGCGTTGAGCCACGCCGCCGCATGATGCGGGAACGGTCCCGACCCCTGTTGTGTCGATGGCAGCAGCAGCGTCCTTTTTGCCAGCACGGCCCCGACATCGTCTTCGGTCCAGTTCTCCGGCTGATCATCCGTCAGCACGGAAAATTCGCGGCCGCCCATGAAGCGCGCCGATGGCACGGGATCGCCCAGCGCGTTGACGTTGACCAGCGTATCACGCGCCGGGTCGAGCGCCACCGATCTGCCGCTGACCGACATCGACACCACCCAGGTGCCGGTCGAGACGACGCTGAAAGGCGGCGCGTCGGCGAGAAGATGCGGCAACAGCGAGGCGTTGGAATCGTGCAGGCCGCAGAACACAGGCGTCCGCGGATCGAGCCCCGTTCGCTCGGCAAGCGCCGGCAGGAGCGGGCCGAGCCGGTCCCTTGCCGGCCGCACCGGCGCCATCAACGCGCGCCAACCGAGGCGGTCGATCATCGCCGAGAAATCCGCTTTCCACGGGTTCCACAGATCGGTGTGGCAGCCGAGCGAGGTCACCTCGTTGGCGGCGATGCCGGTCAGCCGCAGCGCCCAATATTGGGGATACATCAACATCGCCGTTGCCCTGGCGAATTCCGTCGGAAAGCGCTTCTGCTGCCAGAAGAATTGCGCGCCGAGATTGAGGCCGAGCGGCAGCCGCGGCGTGCCGGTTTCAGCGAAGGGCGGACGGATCGCGTCATACTCGGCCGCGAGTTCCTCCGGGCCGGCGAACTGGTGTTGCCCGTGCTCGACTACGAATTCGACGGCCCGGAGG
>NZ_VFWS01000431.1:0-1337 GCF_006443065.1 Mesorhizobium sp. B1-1-5
GAATATCGACCGGCTGGCCAGCCGCGGCGTGCGCTTCACGAACGCCTATGTGCAATCGACCGTGTGCGGGCCCTCGCGCATGAGTGCCTATACAGGCCGCTATGTCCGCTCGCACGGATCGACGCTTAACGGCGTGCCGCTCAGGGTCGGCGAGCCTACGCTCGGCGAGCATCTGCGCGAGATCGGCGTGCGCTGCGCGCTGATCGGCAAGACGCATATGAGGGCCGACGAGGAAGGCATGGAGCGCCTCGGCATCGACAAGACGTCCATCATAGGCGTGCGCGTCGCCGAATGCGGCTTCGAACCGTTCGAGCGCGACGACGGGTTGCATCCGTCGTCCGCCTACGATCCCGACCCGGCCTACGACCAATATCTGCGCGAGCACGGCTTCGATGCCGCCAATCCGTGGGAGCACTGGGCCAATTCCGGTGAAGGCGAGAACGGCGAGAATTTCAACGGCTGGCTGCTCGTCCATGCCGACAAGCCGGCGCGCATTCCCGAGGAGCATTCGGAAACGCCCTACATGACGCGCCGCGCCATGCGCTTCATCGAGGAGGCCGAGGCAAAGGGCGAAGCCTGGTGCGCGCATCTCTCCTACATCAAGCCGCACTGGCCCTACATCGTGCCGGCGCCCTATCACGACATGTACGGCAAGGCCGACATAAAGCCGGTCGTGCGCAGCGAAGCAGAACGCGTCTCGCCTCACCCGATCTTCGAAGCCTTCCAGCAGGAGCGCTATTCCAGGAACTTCTCCCGCGACGAGGTCCGCGAAACGGTCGTTCCCTGCTATATGGGCCTGATCAGGCAGATCGACGATCAGTTGGGCGGATTGTTCGAGTTCATGGAGCAGCGCGCCCTGTTCGACAACACGATGATCGTGTTCACCTCCGACCACGGCGATTATCTCGGCGACCATTGGCTGGGCGAAAAATACCTGTTCCACGATGTCGCGGCCAAGGTGCCGATGATCGTCTACGATCCGCGCCGGCAGGCAGACTCGACGCGCGGCACTACGTCGGAGGCGCTGGTGGAGATGATCGACCTCGCGCCCACCTTCCTCGACTTCTTCGGCGGCAAGGCGAAGCCGCACGTTCTCGAGGGCCGGTCGCTGGCGCCGCTGCTGGCCGGCCAGGACGTGAACTGGCGGCGCCACGCGGTGAGCGAGTACGACTATGGCGGCGATGCCGCGCGGCTGAAGCTCGGTATGCCGGTCGCCGACTGCAAGCTCTACATGATCACCGACGGCCGCTTCAAACTGGTCCATGGCGAGGGCCTGGCGCCGATGTTCTTCGATCTGAACGGCGATCCGGACGAACTGCGCGATCTCGGCACCGAAG
>NZ_VFWS01000432.1:0-1336 GCF_006443065.1 Mesorhizobium sp. B1-1-5
GTCTGCCTCGAGGAACCCGGCAAGATCTCGCTGGTCGAATTGCCCGAACCAAAACCGGGCCCGGGCGAAGTCGCGGTGCGGATGGAGTATGTGGGGTATTGCGGTTCCGACCTGACGTCGTTTCGCGGCCTCAATCCGCTGATCTCCTACCCCCGCGTTCTGGGCCATGAAATCTCCGGCACCATCTCGGCGCTCGGCGACGGCGTCAGCGCGCTTGCGGTCGGCCAGTCCGTGACCATTCTTCCCTATTTCAATTGCGGCGGGTGCCATGCCTGCCGCCTCGGCAGGCCGAACGCCTGCAAGGACAACCGGACAATGGGCGTCCAGCGCGAGGGCGCGATGGCCTCGATCGTCGTCGTTCCCGCGGGCAAGGTCATTCCGGTCGAGGGCATGCGCCAGCGGGACCTCGCGCTGATCGAGCCGCTTGCCGTCGGCTTCCATGCGGTCCGCCGCTCCGAGCTTTCGGCTGGAGAAACCGTCGTCATCCTTGGCTGCGGCGTCATCGGGCTCGGCGCCTTGCTCGGCGCTGTCAGGCGGGGCTCACGCGTGATCGCAGTGGACCTTAGCGCCGACAAACTCGCCGTTGCCAAGGCGCTCGGCGCCACTGACATCATCGATGCGTCGCGCGAAGATGTCCTGGCACATGTCCTGGAACTGACCGACGGGGACGGTCCGCAGGTCGTCATCGAGGCGGTCGGCGCGGATGCGACCTTTCGGCAGGCGATCGATCTCGTGGCGTCCTGCGGCCGGGTCGTCTATGTCGGCTACGCCAAGAACAAGATCGCCTACGACACCAAGTTCTTCCTGCTCAAGGAGATGGATATCCGCGGGTCTCGCGGCTCCGAGATCGCCGATTTCCACGATGTTATCGGCTATCTGAAGCAACATCGGGACGCCGGCGACCGCATCGTCTCACGCGTCGTGCCAATCGAGGAAGCAGGTGCGGCCATGCAAGCCTGGGATAAGAACCCCGGAGGCTTCACCAAGATCGTCGTCCGGATCGAAGCGAAGGAAGACGCATGAGCATCAACGATATCTTCGGGCTGGAGGGGCAGCATGCGGTGGTGACCGGCGGCGGAAGCGGCCTCGGCCTTGCGATCGCCACCTGTTTCGTCGAAGCCGGCGCCAAGGTGACGATCGTCGGCACCAACGCCACGAAGCTCGCTTCCGCCTGCGAGACGCTGGGGCCTTCCGCCACGAGCCATGTCTTCGACGTGACCGACACTGCCGGTGCCACGGGTTTCGCCAGCGACGTGGCAAAAAAATCCGGACGCGTCTCGATCCTCGTCAACAATGCCGGCAACACGGTCAAGAAGCCGCTCGGCGAGATGAGCGT
>NZ_VFWS01000433.1:0-1334 GCF_006443065.1 Mesorhizobium sp. B1-1-5
CTGGTTCCCTTGCCTGTATCGGGGGAGCGCGCATGTAGGTCGAACGAGTGCTGTGGGAAGAATACGCCACCGGCATTGCCACGTTGGTGCGCAAGGGCGAGGTTTCGCCGGTCGAACTGGTCGACGCTGCGATCGCGCGCGCCGAGGCCAGCCGGCCTGAAATCAATGCCACGGCCGAGACACTCTACGATGCGGCGCGCAGCCGGGCGAAGGGCATCGATCGTTCCCTACCGCTGGCCGGCGTGCCCTTCGCCATCAAGGATCTCGGCATCGCCATCAAGGGCGTGCCGTCACATGGCGGCAGCCGCATCCCCGCCTGGGTGCCCGAGGTCAGTTCGGTGCTGACCGAACGCTATCTCGCCGCCGGACTGACACCCATCGTCACCTCGACATCGCCCGAACACGGGCTGCGGCTGATGACCGAATCAAAAGCCTTCGGCATCACCCGCAATCCCTGGAACACCGGCCACACCAGCGGCGGCTCGTCCGGCGGCGCTGCGGCACTGGTCGCCGCCGGCGTCGTGCCGGTGGCGCATGCCTCAGATGGCGGCGGCTCGATCCGCGTGCCTTCTGCCTGCACCGGGCTGGTCGGCCTCAAGACCTCGCGCGGCCGCGTCCCGCTGTCGCCATTGGTGAGCGAAAGCTGGTACGGCATGGTGGTCGACCATGCCGTCACCCGCTCGGTGCGCGATTGCGCCCTGCTGCTTGACCTCACCCATGGCCCCGACCCGCTCGCGCCCTATGCCGCGCCGCCGCCGAAGGGTGCGTTCGCCGCGGCTGCCGCGCGCGATCCCGGCAAGCTCAAGCTCGCAATGTACCGGAACTCTCCGCTTGGCCTGCCGATTTCGGCCGAGACGCTGAAAGCGCTCGATACCGCGGTGGCGCTCGCTCGCGAGGGCGGCCACAGCGTCGAGGAAATCGATTTGCCCTCCATCGGTCGCGACTTCTTCGCCGATTTCTGCAGAACGGTTGCCTCGGCCGTCGCAGGCATGTTGCGGGCCGAGGCGGTGCGCGTCGGCCGCACCGTCACCGGCGAGATCGAGCGCGCGACGCGGGTGCTCGGCCGATTGGGCGAAATGGTCTCGGCCGGCGAGACCTATGCAGGCTTGCAGCGGCTGCATGCCGCCTCGCGGCAACTGATTGCGGAGACGGCGCGTTACGACGCCGTGCTGATGCCTGTTATCGCCCACCCGCCGCTCGCTTGCGGCGCGATTGACCCGAAGGGCGCCGACGAGCTCATCGAGAATATGCTCGACAAGCTTCGCCTCACGGCGCTGCTCAGGATCGAACCGCTGTTCGGCCAGCTGATGGACAAGAGCCTGTGGTTCACCCAT
>NZ_VFWS01000434.1:0-1332 GCF_006443065.1 Mesorhizobium sp. B1-1-5
GTCCCTCTGGGTGTTGGTCGGCATGGTCATCTCCTCTGTGTTTGGACCGGAGACATCCCGAACCTCCTCGCGCAACGCGCGGAACTGTTCGCGATGTCTTCGGTCCAAACGCTCTGCTCGCAGGGACAACGCATGTCGGCGGAAAAAGTTGGCGGCTTTCGCAGGCGCGCATTGCAACCGCTCGCGTCCTGCCGCCGTTTCGCCTGCCGGAGGCAATCATGTTCGAAGGTTTTCAGACCCTCGAGGTCGACTGCGGCGACGCCCGCATCTTCGCCCGGCGCGCCGGCGACGGGCCCGCCGTCCTTCTGCTGCACGGCTTTCCGCAGACGCATCTGATGTGGCGCGACGTGGCGCCACGCCTGGCGGACCGGTTCACCGTCATATGCGCCGACCTGCGCGGCTATGGCGCCAGCTCATGCCCGGCGTCGAGCGCCGATCACGCCCCTTACGCCAAGCGCGCCATGGCCCGCGACATGGTGGCGCTGATGGCCGAGCTCGGCTTTTCCAGCTTCATGGTCGCCGGCCATGATCGCGGCGGGCGTGTCGCCTACCGCCTCGCGCTCGACCATCCCGACCGCGTCGAAAGGCTTGCCGTGCTCGACATCGTGCCCACCGCCGACGCCTGGGACCGGGCCGACGCCAGGCTGGCGCTCGGCTATTGGCCGTGGTCGTTGCTGGCGCAGCCGGAGCCGCTGCCGGAAAAGCTCCTGGCCAGTGCGGCCGACGCGATCGTCGATGATGCCCTGGGCGGCTGGGGCTCGTCGCCAGAGACATTTTCCGCCGGCGTGCGCCAGGCCTATGTGGAGGCCCTGCGCGATCCCGCCCATGCCCATGCGATCTGTGAGGAGTACCGGGCGGCCGCGAGGCTCGACCGCAAGCACGACCATGCCGACAGCGCCGCCGGCCGGCGCATAGCCTGCGCGGTGCTGGCGCTGTGGAGCGGGCAAGGCGCGCTCGCCGAATGGTATGCCGGCGAAGGCGGACCGCTGGCTTTGTGGCGCGGCTGGGCCGGCGATCTGCGCGGCCATGCGGTCCAGGGCGGGCATTTCTTTCCCGAAGAAGCACCCGCGCAAACGGCCGCCGAATTGAGCGCTTTCTTCGCCGGCTCCGAGACCGCAGCCCGTCCGGCGAATGCCCAGAAGAGTACGTAGGGCTTTCCCGGGAAAGGGACGTGGCGCTTTCCCTGGGGAATCGCGTCGAATTCACGCCTGGAGCGGTTCAGCGGGAACCTTCGCAGCCGGCCGCGACCAGGGGAATTGGAACCACATCCTTGGCTGCGCAGTTGCAGGGGCATCGGATGAACCCGGGAGCAGAGCCATGCCACGTGGAGAA
>NZ_VFWS01000435.1:0-1328 GCF_006443065.1 Mesorhizobium sp. B1-1-5
GGGTAGTAGGTGACGACGACGCCGTGGTCCTTGGCCAGCGTCTGCATCCGCGCTGCCGGCTCCTGATAGATATCGGCCAGCTTCGGCAAGGCGCCCGAATCGTCAGGAAGCAGCTTGACCCACAGGTCCATCTCGAGGCCTGCCGACAGCGCATCCGTTCCGGTAAGCACGATGTCGATATCGACGCGGTTCGCCGCCTGCTGCGCCTTGATCTTGCCGGGAAGCTCGGGGGCGGGCGCCTTGGTGAAGACGATGTTCGAGATCAGTTCCGGCTTGGCCGTCTTGTAATTCTCGATCGCCTTCTGGGTTAGCGCCAGATTGCCGGCGACATCGACGATATTGATGGTGACGGGCGCGGTCGGCAGCTTGGCGGTCTGGGCAAACGCGCGCGCAACCGGAAGCGCCGCCATGCCGGCTAATCCGCCGACCGCCTGTCGCCGAGTGATCTTGATCATCTTCATCTCCTCCGCTGGTCCTGTCTTGTCCGGCAGGATTTCAATTTTGATATATTAATCTACCAGTCATCAAAAACAACCGCTTTCTGCTCCGTGCATGAACCGCTGCGCCAATCATGCCACGGTGGCTGCGGCGCCGTCGTTCAAAAGATCGGTCAATACGGTTCCCAGGCTTGCGAAATGGGCTCGGCCGGGAGATCGGTGCCGAGGACCTGCTTCAGCCGCAGGAAGACGGCGGCCAGTTGGGCAGCCAAGCCGATCTTTGCGGTCCGCGCGCCCGATCCCGGCCGGCAGGTCACCCAGGTCCGATTGGAAAGCCGCTGCGCCATGGTCAGAGCCTATAGGCTTTCTTGGCCAGGCGGTAGGCGAGATCGTGCGCCACTTCCTGCGCCTCGTCCTCGTCGAGCCGGTGGTCAGCCACCAATTCCGCGAGAAAATTGCAGTCGACGCGGCGCGCCATGTCGTGCCGCGCGGGGATCGAACAGAAGGCACGGGTGTCGTCGTTGAAGCCCACCGTGTTATAGAAGCCGGCTGTCTCCGTGGTAAGCTTGCGAAACCGGTACATGCCTTCGGGGCTGTCGAAAAACCACCAGGGCGGGCCGAGGCGCAGCGCCGGATAATGCCCGGCAAGCGGCGCAAGCTCGCGCCCATAGGCCGTCTCGTCCAGTGTGAACAGGATCAATGTCAGGCGCGTGTCGTTGCCGAACGCGTCGAGGAGCGGCTTGAGGTCGTGGACATAATCGGTGCCGGTGGGAATGTCTGCGCCCTTGTCGAAGCCGAACTCGGCGAAAATCTGCGGGTTGTGGTTGCGGAAAGAGCCGGGATGGATTTGCATGACCAGGCCGTCCTCGACGCTCATGCGCGCCATTTCGG
>NZ_VFWS01000436.1:0-1326 GCF_006443065.1 Mesorhizobium sp. B1-1-5
TTCGGTGCGGCAGCGGTCGTCCGCGAGCGCGCAGCGGTCGGCGAAGGCGCAGCCCTTGATGTCGGCGCCAATGCCCGGCAGGAAGCCCGGGATGGTGTCGAGGCGGCCCTGGTCCTTGCGCTGGCCGCCGCGCGGCAGGCAGCGCAGCAGCGCTACCGTATAGGGATGGCGCGGATCGTTGAAGACGGCCTCCGTCGGTCCTTCCTCGACCAGCATGCCGGCATAGAGCACGCCGACGCGATCGCACATGTTGGAGACGACGGCGAGATTGTGGCTGATGAACAGGATCGAGGCCGACAATTCTTGCCGCAGCTGCGCGATCAGGTCGAGCACCTCGGCTTCGACGGTCGCGTCGAGGCCGGTCGTTGGCTCATCCAGGATCAGCATCGAAGGATCGTTGGCCAGCGCCATGGCGATCGCCACGCGCTGCTGCATGCCGCCGGAAAGCTGGTGCGGATAGCGTTGCATGACGCTGACCGGATCGGAGATCCGCACCCGGTTCAGCATGGCGATTGCGCGATCCTCGGCTCCCTGCCCCGTTTTGCCCCCAAGCTCGAAGATCTCGGACAGCTGGCGACCGATGCGGATCGACGGGTTCAGCGCCTTGCCGGGGTCCTGATAGACCATTGAGACGCTTTCGGCTCGCATCTTTCTGAGCTCCTCGGCATCGAGCTTCATGACGTCCTGTCCGTCGAGCGAGATCGCGCCGCCTGATATGGAACCGTTTCGCGGCAGGTAGCGCACGACGGAAAGGGCGACCGTGGATTTGCCGCAGCCGGATTCGCCGACCAACCCATAGGCCTCGCCCTGGCCGATGGTCAGGCTGAGATTGCGCAGCACCGCCCGGTTTCGGCCGGAAACACGATAGGCGACCGACAGATCGTTGAGGTCGAGTGCGTTCTGGGCCTTCGCGTTCCGGGTCTTGGAGGGTTCAGTCATTGAACGCTCCATGCACGCCGTCGGCCGCCAGGTTGACGCCGATCACCAGCGAGGCGATGGCGAGCGCGTCGATCTCCTTGGCGAAGTTCTGGAACAGCTGCGCGTAGCCGGGAATGTCGGAGTAGCGCAGCGTCGTCAGCGTGATGTCGAAGCCGCTGCCGAGGCCCACGGCTTCCATAAGCTGCTTGGCCTTGGCGATGTCCTGGGCGCGCTGCGGCACCGTTCTGTCGGTCGCGGGGAAGGCCGGCGCAAACGGGCTGTCATTGCCGGTCGCCGCCATCCCGCGGCACAGCCCATCCACCAGCTTGGAACGGTCGATGCACAGCGCCAGCGCCTGGCGCACGCGCTTGTCGGTGAAAGGCGCCATGTCGCAGCGCATGTGGAGCT
>NZ_VFWS01000437.1:0-1318 GCF_006443065.1 Mesorhizobium sp. B1-1-5
GGGTGGAATTGAGCACTGCCATGCCGATGCAGCCGACGAAGGCGAGCGACGCGCCGACCGATAGGTCGACCTCGGCGGTGATGAATTCCACCCATAGTCTTGCGCTCGGCATGCTGGCGGCGCTCGCCTTTGCCGGCGGGGTCGGCCTGTTCCACGGGCTGGTCGTCACCAGGCTCAGGGTGAATTCGCTGATCGCCACCATCGGAACGATGATGATGCTACAGGGCGGCGTCTATCTGTTCACGCGCGAGGCGGTGCAGAACCACAACCAATTGGCAAGCTTCACCGATCTCGGCGCCGGTTATGTCGGCCCCGTGCCGGTTCCCGTCATCCTGGCGGCGCTGATCTTCGTGGTTGCCTATGTGACGCTGCGCTTCACCACGCTCGGCCGCTACCTCTACGCAGTCGGCGCCAATGAAAAGGCGGTGCGCCTGTCAGGCATTCGCTCGGAACGGCTCAAGCTGTTGGCCTTCGTCGTCACCGGCCTGTGCGTCGGTGTTGCCGGCATGATCCTGTCGTCGCTGATGAATGCCGGCCAGCCGACCGCCGGCCGTGGCTTCGAGCTGACGGTGATTGCCGCCGTCATCCTCGGCGGCACCAGCCTGCTTGGTGGCCGCGGTTCGCTGTTCGGTACCTTGCTTGGCGTTCTGGTGCTGAAGGTGATCGACAACGGCATCATCATCCTCGGCTGGAACCAGGATTTGCAGATGGTGGTGCCGGGCATCGTCATCATCCTGGCAACCTATCTCGACATCATCCGGAACAGAGCCAATGTCCGTTGATTTCCTGCATCCTGGCGAAGGCGCGGCCATCGATACCGATGTGCCGGCGCTGGAATTGCGCGGCATCGGCAAGCGCTTTCCCGGCGTCGTGGCGCTCGACAATGTCGACTTCACCCTGGAGCCCGGCAAGATCCATGCGCTGATGGGCGAGAACGGCGCCGGCAAGTCGACGCTGATCAAGATCATGGCCGGCGTCTACGGCAAGGATGCCGGCTCCATCCGCATGCACGGACGCGAGGTCGACATCAAGTCGCCGCGCGACAGCTTGAAGCAAGGCATCAAGGTCGTGTTCCAGGAGATCGCGCTGATCTCCGAATTCACCGTTGCCGAGAACATCTTCCTGGAAGGCTATCCGACCGGCAGAAGCGGCTCCATCGACTGGAAGAAGATCCGCGCCGATTCAGCCGCGCTCTTCGACCGCATCGGCTTCAACGTCGATCCGGCGGCGCAAACCGGCTCGTTGCCGGTCAGCCAGCAGCAGATGGTCGAGATCGCCCGCGCGCTCGCTCATGAAGCCCGAGTGGTGGTGATGGACG
>NZ_VFWS01000438.1:0-1317 GCF_006443065.1 Mesorhizobium sp. B1-1-5
GAGGACGATTTCGGCGCGCTCGGCGATACCTCGACGCTCGCCGATCCGGCCGTCGTCGACGACCTCGTCGCCAACCGCCAGAACAAGAAAGGCTGACACCGGCCATGGCAGCGATAGGCAGCGTTGCCGAACTCTGGCGCTATCCGGCGAGTTCGCTCGCCGGCGAACGCCTGGAGACGATCGCGGTCGGCACCGAGAGCATCGAGGGCGACCGCATGTTCGGCCTGGTCGATGCCTCCGACAATGAGATCGCCCGGCCCGATCGCGAGCCGAAGTGGCACAAGGTGCCGCGCATCCGCACCCGGCTGACGGGCGACCGCGGGCTCGAGATCGCGATTCCCGGCGCAGATTGGCTGGCGGCGCCCGGCGCCGAAAGCGACCGTGCCGTTTCCGACTATCTAGGCTTTCCGGCCTCGATCCGTCCGTTCGGCCTGGAGAACGCTCCGCCGGCCTATTCCGGCCCGTTGACCGAGGCGCGCTACCGCAAGGCGCCGATCCATCTGTTGACCACCGCCTCCCTGGCGCGCCTGAAGGCGCTGCATCCGCAAGGCACTCCCGATCCGCGCCGCTTTCGTCCCAACATCGTCATCGACATGGCGGCGGTCGAAGGCACTTTCCCCGAAACCGAATGGATCGGCAGGAAACTCGCCGTCGGCGACCTGCTGTTGACCATTTCCGAGCCGTGCCGCCGCTGCGGCTTCACCATCATCGCCCAGGACGGTTTCGACGACGATCCGGCGATCCTGCGCAATCTGGTGCGTCATAACGCGCACAATCTCGGCGTCTACTGCACCGTCGACCGCGCGGCCAGCGTCAAGGTCGGCGACGGGATGCGATTCGCCTGAATTACCGGTAAAGGTCCGCCCGCGTCGGCGGCAAGCCGCTCGGGCCCCGCGTCCGCTTGGTGGCGACCGTCTGGAAAATCTGCGCCGAGGCACGATCGAAGGCGATCGAACAGCCGGCCAGGTAAAGCAGCCACAGCCGCGCCTTGGCTTCTCCCACTTCGGCGATGGCCTCGTCGAAGCGCGCATGCAGGCGCTCTGCCCACAGCCGGCAGGTGCGGGCGTAGTGCTCGCGCAGATTCTCGACGTCGTGGACGAGGAAGCCGTGTGCTTCCAGATTGCCGCACGTCATGCCGATCGTGTCGATCTCGCCACCCGGGAAGATGTATTTGATCAGCGCCTTGTATTCCGAGCCCTTGCGCAAGGTCTTCTTCATGCTGCCCTTGCTGCGCCTGGTGATGGCATGATGCAGATAGATGCCGCCCGGCTTGAGCAGGCGATGGACGGTCGAGAAGTAGGCGGCGTGGTTGGCCAG
>NZ_VFWS01000439.1:0-1317 GCF_006443065.1 Mesorhizobium sp. B1-1-5
TGATCGATATCCAGCATCACGAGGGCGGCTCGCACCGGACCAAGCGCCAGCGCGCCCTGGGTATGCTTCATCGGGTCGGCATTCCGGACCCGGAGAGCCGCATCGGCGGCTATCCGCACGAGTTTTCCGGCGGAATGCGCCAGCGTATCTGCATCGCCATGGCGCTGCTGGTGAAGCCGGCGCTGCTCATCGCGGACGAACCGACCACAGCGCTCGACGCGACGCTGGAGGTGCAGATCATCCATCTGTTGAAAGAGCTGCAAAAGGAGATCGGCTGCTCGATCCTGTTCGTCTCTCACCACCTCGGCGCTGTCGCCGAGCTCTGCGACCGGGTGGCGGTCATGTATGCGGGCGAGGTGGTCGAATACGGCACCGTGCGCGACATCTTCCGCCGACCGGGGCATCCCTATACGCGCGCGCTGCTCGAATGTGATCCCGGACGCATCCGGCAACGCACCCGCCAGTTGCCGACGATCCCAGGCGAGGTGCCGAGCCTCCTCGGTACCCAGGCGGGTTGCATCTTCCGTCGGCGCTGCCCGCAAGCCTTTACCCGGTGCGTGGATGACAGTCCTGTCCCGTGCGCTATCGGCGCAACGCACACCGCACGTTGCCATCGTCTCGACGACACGCTGGTGGCGCCGGTATGAGCCCCCTGCTTTCTGTCGAGGATCTTCGCGTACGCTTCCGCACCATGGGCGCGCTGAAGGCGCTCGCCAGCGGCGTTAAGAACCCGTTCGTGGACGCCGTCTGCGGCGTTTCCTTCGAGATCCGCAAGGGCGAAACGCTCGGCCTCGTCGGTGAAAGCGGTTCGGGAAAATCCACCATCGCCCGCGCCATCATGGGCCTGCGGCCGCCAACGGGCGGCACGATACGCTTCGATGGTCAGGTGCTGAACGGCCTCGCCCCGACGGAGCGCAAGCCGCATCTTCGGCGCATGGCGATGATGTTCCAGGATCCGGTCGGATCGCTGTCGCCGCGACTCACTGTACGCTCACTGCTGATGGAGCCTTTCCGCATTCACGGCGTTACCGGCCGCGACCCCGCCGCCGAAGCGGAACGCCTGCTCAACATGGTCGGCCTGCCCGCCGATTTCGGGCGGCGATATCCACACCAGCTTTCCGGAGGCCAAGCGCGCCGCGTCGGCGTGGCGCGGGCCCTTGCATTGCAACCCGATCTTATCATCGCCGACGAGCCGACCGCGGGACTGGACGTGTCCGTTCAGGGTGAAGTCCTCAATCTGCTTGGACGTTTGCAGGGCGAACTCGGCATCGCCATTCTCATCATCACGCATAATCTCAATGTCGTGCGCCACATGAC
>NZ_VFWS01000044.1:0-37956 GCF_006443065.1 Mesorhizobium sp. B1-1-5
ATGGTCCTCGCTTAGTCTCTTCACCGGTGCGGCGCAGCGCCGCCAGGCTCCCCCTTCTCCCCTTGTGGGAGAAGGTGTCGCCGAAGGCGACGGATGAGGGGTGCTCCAGCGAAATGAGACGTCGGCGTTCCCTGGATCACCCCTCATCCGTCTCGGCGCTGCGCGCCGATCCACCTTCTCCCACAAGGGGAGAAGGGGGAGCTAGTTAGCCCCCCGCCTTCACCTTCTCGAACATCTTTGCCACGTCGTCATTCTGCTTCATCGGGCCGGTGAAGATAGTGGTCTTCAGCATCACATCCGGATCCGCAGGCAGCTGCAGTTTCTCCAGCTCCTCCTTGGACACGCCGGCAAATGCGGTCGAGAGCGAGCTGCCATAGCCGTAGGACTGGATCAGGAATTTGCCCGAGTCGGCATCGAGCCGGCTGTTGATGAAGTCATAGGCGAGGTCGACGTTCTTGGCGTCCTTCAGCATGACGAAGCCGCAGGCCCAGGTCAGCATGCCTTCCTTCGGCTTCATGAACTCGACCGGCACGCCCTGCTTCTTCAGCGAGGTGGCGGACGCGTTCCAGGTCATGGCGGCGACCAATTGGCCGCTGGCCAGCGCCTGCTCGACCGAGGTCATGTCGGTGGTATAGCTCGACAGCAGCGGCCGCTGCTCGCGCAGCTTTTCGGCCACCTTGTCCATCTGGTCCGGCGTCATGTCGAAGGGGTTCACACCCGCCAGGAGGGCCGCGACGATCGGCGTGTCGTGCACGGCGTCGATGGTCGCCATGCGGCCTGCATATTGCTTGTCCCACAGAAGGTTCCAGCTCGCCTCGGGGTTCTTCACCAGGTCGGTGCGGTAGAGGATCGAGGTGTTGCCCCAGTCCCACGGCACCATCCACACCTTGCCGTCGCCGGCCTGCAGGTCGGCCAGGTTCTTGAACACCGGGAAGATCGAATCCCAGTTCTTGATGCGCTTGGTGTCGATCGGCTGCAGCAGGCCCTCCTTGTTCCAGCGCGCCACCTTGTCGTAGCAGGGATGCGCGATGTCCGGACGGAAGCCGGCCTTGACCTTGGTGAAGGCGTCGTCATCGTCGCCGAAGATCGTCGCCTCGACGCCATCGGGATGCGCGGCAAGGAAGCTCTTGTTGAAGTCCGGCAGCTCGTAGCCCGACCAGGTGAAATATTGCAGCTTGTCGGCGGCAAGAGCGACTGTCGACGACAGCGCAAGCGCCAGCGCGGCAAGGCCAGCCCGGGCTTTGTGTCTGGCGATCGATTTCAGGTGGACTGTCATTTTCGTTCTCCTCTTCTTTGTTGTGGTTCAGGCTGGATTGCGGCGCGCAGTTCCAAGACCGCGGTGGCGAAGGATTTCGGCTGTGCTCGCGATGATGAAGGAGACAGTGAGGATCACCGTGCCGAGCGCCATCACGGTCGGCAGCGAGCGCGGGAAGCGCAGTTGGCTCCAGATGTAGAGCGGCAGCGTCGGCTCGGTGCCGGCGAGAAAGAAGACGACGATGAACTCGTCGAAGGAAATCAGGAACGAGAGCATGAAAGCCGACAGCACGGCGGGCGCACTCAGCGGCAGCATCACGCGCCGGAACGTCGTCCAGTCGGAAGCGCCGAGATCGAGCGCCGCTTCGCGGATCGTCTTCGGGATGGCGGCGAAGCGGCTGCGCATCACCACCACGGTCGTCGGCAGCGCGACGAGGATGTGGCCGAGCACGATGGAAACACGCGATGGGCCGAGGCCGATCAGATTGACCAGGATCAAAAGCGAGATGCCGACGATGACGCCGGGGATCAGGATCGGCAGGCGAGCGACGGCGCTGATGGTGGCGGCGATCGGCGAGCGGCCGTAGAGGTCCATATAGGAAACGGTGATGCCGCAGAGCGTCGCGCCGAAGGCGGCGATGACGCCGATGACCAGGCTGTTGGCCAGGGCGCCGGACAGTGCTGGGTTGCCGTAAAGCGTGCGGTACCATTCGAGCGTGAAGCCTTGCAGCGGAAACGCCGCCTGGATCGAGTTGTTGAAGGAAAACAGCGGGATCAAGAGCACCGGCAAATAGAGGAAGACGAGATAGCCAAGCACGTAGACGCCGAGCCAGCGGCCGTCGCTATTGGTGTCAGCCCGGGCGCTCATGTGCGGCTGCCGAACCGGCGGTCGGCGCCGCGCGCGACCAGCACCACGCACAGGATGACCAGCATGACGCAGACCGAAAGGGCTGCCCCGAACGGCCAGTCATTGGCCTTGCCGAATTGCGACTGGATCAGCGTGCCGATCATGGTGCTGGCCGGACCGCCGACCAAGGCCGGCGTGACATAGTCGCCGACCGTCGGCACGAAGACGACGAGCGCCGCCGCCAGAACGCCCGGCATAGAATTGGGCAGCACGACGCGGCGAAAGCTGGTGAACGGCCGCGCGCCGAGATCGGACGCGGCTTCGAGCAGCGATTTGGGGATCGTGTCCAGCGCCACATAGATGGGCAGGATGGCGAAGGGCGCATAGGCGTGCGCGAGCGTGACGACCACCGCGGCCGGCGTGTTGAGGAAGGCGAGCGTCGGCTCCTTCCAAAGGCCGGTCTCGATGAAGGCCGAGTTCAGAACGCCATTATAGGCAAGCACGATCTTCCAGGCGAAGACTCGCAAAAGGTAGCTGGTCCAGAACGGCAGCGTGACCAGGAAGAGCAGCAGGTTGCGGCGGCGGCCGGCATGAAAGGCGAGATAGTAGGCGACCGGATAGGCGGTAACGACGGTGGCGAGCGTCACGAGGCCGGCAATGACCAGCGAGCGCAGCGTCACCGTCCAATAGAGCGGATCGGTGGCGACGGTGACGAAATTTTCGACCGTCAGGCCAACCCCGAGCAGTGAGCCGTCATTGCCCCTGAAGGCGAGGAAGACCACCAGGCCAAGCGCGAACAGGATGAGGAAGAAGGTGACCAGCCCACCCGGCAGCAGCATGGCGAAACGGAAGACCGGCGAGATGCGGTTTTCCGGCAAGGGCCGTGTTGCGGCGATGGTCGACATCGAAGTGCCTGTTGGCTCGGATTTTTGAAATCGCCTGATGTTTTTTCATATTCATGAAACTGTCAAGCAGATTCGCTTGTGCGCTGCACGCATTCGGCGTCAGCGTTCGAACGCGTCGAGCATGCGGTACCAGGTGATTGCCGCGGCAACCCCGACCTGGCGGAAAGCGTGGAACGGGATCGGCTTGATCGGCGACAGCGGAAATGGCAACTGCCGCACGTCGCCGCTTGCAAGGTAGTTGGCCATGCGCTTGCCCAGCGCGCTCATCAGGCCGACGCCCCTGCCCTGGCAGCCGACGACCGCCAGCAGGCCCTTTTCCGGCTCATGCAGATGCGGCAGGTGGTCCGGCGTCAGCGCCACGCGGCCGAACCAGCGCTTCTCGATGGCGATGCCGGCAAGCGCCGGATAGAGGCGGGTGAGCGCGCGTTCGCAATGTGCCCAATCGGCGGCGCTTGAAGGCAGCGCCATGCGGCCGCGACCGCCGAGCACCATCCGGCCATCGGGAGTCCGGCGGTAGTAGACCAGGATGCGACGGGAATCGGAAACGGCCTGCCCGCCCGGCAGGATGCTTGCGGCAAGCTCGGCCGGAAGCGGCGCGGTGGCGATCTGGAAGGAATGCAGCGGCACGATCGTCTGAGCAAGGCCCGGCAGCAGGCCGTCCGTATAGGCGTTGGTGGCGAGCACGACCGACTTGGCCTGCAGTTCGGCGCCGCCTTGCGTCGAAACTCGCCAGACACCGGTATCCTTGGCAAGCTTCACCACCCGCTGCTGCTCGGCGATGCTGGCGCCGGCGGCCGCCGCGACGCGGGCGAGCTCGAGTGTGTAGGACAGCGGATCGATGACGCCGGCGCGGCGGTCGAGCCAGCCGCCCAGATAACCCCGGGCGCCGGTCATTCCCGCAATCCCGGCCCGGTCGAGCAGCTCGACGTCGGCACCCCGCGAGCGCCATTGGCGATCCCGGTTCGCCGCTGCCTTCAGGGCGGTTTCGGTGTGGGCCGCCTGGATCCAGCCGTTGCGCGTGAACGGCACCGCCAGCCTCTCGTCGCGGATCACATCGAACACGGCATCGGCCGTCGCGGCGGCGAACGCGACCAGGGCTTCGCCGCGCTCCTTGCCGAAGTGCTCGATCAGCCACTCCGGATCGTATTTAAGGCCGGGAATGACCTGGCCGCCATTGAGGCCCGAAGCGCCCTGCCCGATCGCGCCGGCGTCCAGCACCTGAACGGAAAGGCCCGCGCACGCCGCATGCAGCGCGGTCGACAGCCCCATGATGCCGCCGCCGACGATGACCGCGTCCAGCGTACCGTCGGCTGATAAGCCGGATTGGAATGCCGGGGCGGTCTTGGGCTTGCACCAAATCGGATCGGAGAAGGCTGCCGGCACGGATCACCTAAGGTTTGACCACCTGTGAAAATTCTATTTTCGATTTCATAAATTTGAAAGCGTGTTCGATGGGCCAGTTCGGCCGTGGCTGTGTGACAGCACATGCATGGTCGTAAATGTTGCGGCTGGCGGGATAGACGTTTCCGCGAAATCGGGGAAAAGTGCCGCGCGCGAAAAATTGAGAGGAATGATGCCATGACCGATCCGACCCGCCTGCCCGCCGATGGAATTTTCGTCGGCCGCGCCAAGACCAGCGCCGCTTCTCATCCGCTGGTGGTGACGGTGCGGGACGGCGAGGTGATCGACATCACCTCGAGCGCGGCGCCTACGGTGCGCGATCTTTGCGAGTTGAAGGATCCGGCTGACTATCTGCGCTCGGCCAAGGGCAAGGCGATCGGCGCGCTGGAAGAAATTGCGGCGAACAGCTTCGAGGCCAAACGTGACGCCGGGAAGCCCATCCTGCTGTCGCCCGTCGACCTGCAGGCGGTGAAGGCCTCCGGCGTCACCTTTGTCGTCAGCCTGCTCGAGCGCGTCATCGAGGAGCAGGCGCGCGGTTCGGCCGAAAAGGCCGACGCCATCCGCGCCGACATCGCCGGACTGATCGGCCACGATTTGTCGAAGCTCAAGCCCGGCTCGCCGGAAGCGATGGAGATCAAGGCCAAGCTGATCGCGCGCGGCGCCTGGTCGCAATATCTCGAAGTGGGCATCGGCCCGGACGCCGAGATCTTCACCAAATGCCAGCCGATGGCTTCCGTCGGCTTCGGCGCCGATGTCGGGCTGCACCCCGTCTCCACCTGGAACAATCCCGAGCCTGAGATCGCCATGATCGCCGATAGCTCGGGTCGCATCGTCGGCGCCACGCTCGGCAACGACGTCAACCTGCGCGACGTCGAAGGACGCTCGGCGCTGCTCCTCGGCAAGGCCAAGGACAACAACGCTTCCGCATCGCTCGGGCCGTTCATCCGGCTGTTCGACGAAACCTTCTCCATCGCCGACGTGAAGCGCGCCACGGTGCGGCTCAGCGTCGAGGGCGAGGACGGCTTCTCGCTGGAGGGCGCGAGCTCGATGGCCGAAATCAGCCGTTCGCCGGAAGAGCTGGTCAAGGCGGCGATGGGACCGCACCACCAGTATCCGGACGGGCTGGCGCTCTATCTCGGCACCATGTTCGTGCCCTCGAAGGACCGCGGCGAGAAGGGCAAGGGCTTTACCCACAAGGTCGGCGACATCGTCACCATCTCGTCGGAAAAGCTCGGCGCGCTCACCAACCGCGTACGGCTGTCGCCGGACTGCCCGCACTGGACCTACGGCGCCAGCCATCTGATGCGCGACCTGGCCAAAGCGGGTCTGATCTAACGCCGCACCGGAAGGGCGGTTGCTTGGAGGCCAATCCGCGCAGCGGATGGTCGATGGTGTTGTTTGCCCAACGAATATCACTGCTGCTGATGCAATCTGATGGGATTGCTGATGGCGCGAGCGCCTGTGCCAACATCCATTGGCGATGGAGGCTTGCCACTGCCTGAAAAAGAGAATGCTCTAGACGTTCCGGTCGGCGCGGGCAGGAGATGCAGCCAAGGCCACATCGCGCCGATCCAGGAGGAGAGTTCAACATGGGAGGAAATCGAATGCTTTCGCGGCTAAGACTGCTCGTGCTTGGCTTGATCGCCATGCTCGCCATTCCGGCGATGGCCGAGGCCAAGACGTTCTACTGGATTTCGCATGGCGGCCCGGCCGATCCGGTCTGGACCTACTTCCTGGCCGGCGCCAAGCAATGGGCGAGCGACACCGGCAACAAGGTGAACACCTCGTTCCACAATGGCGATGTGGCCTCGCAGCAGGAGGCCGTCCGCGCCGCCATCTCGGCCAAGGCCGACGGCATCGTCACCACCAGTCCGGATCCGGGCAGCCTTGTCGAGATCGTCAAGGAAGCGCGCGCGGCCAATATCCCGATCATCAACTTCAACACGCCCGATCCAAAGGCCAACTTCAACGCCTATGTCGGCGGCGACAACGTCACCTTCGGCAAGCACTGGGCGCAATATCTGGTCGACAAAGGCCTGGTGAAGAAGGGCGATTTCGTCTGGATGCCGGTCGAGGTCCCCGGTGCCACCTATGGCGTGCAGGAAGAGGAAGGCATCAAGAGCGTGTTCGGACCGGCCGGCATCACCTATGAGGTGACCGAAGCGACGCTCGACCAGGCCGAAGTGATCAACCGCATGGTCGACTATCTCACCGCCCACAAAGGCAAGGTGAAGGCCATCATCGGCCTCGGCGACCTCGTCACCGGCTCGATCAAGCGCGTCTTCGACCAAGCCGGCGTCAAGCCGGGCGAAATCCCGGTCGTCGGCTGGGGCAACTCGCTCGACACCACGCAGGAAGTGCTGAACGGCTATGTCAATGCCGGGCAGTGGCAGGACCCGCAGGCGACCAGCTATGTGGCGCTTTCGCTGGCCAACATGGCGGCCAGCGGCATTCCTCCAGGCTTCAATGTCATCACCGGCGCGCTCTATGAGAAGGACACCGCCGGCGTCTACGATAAGATCCTGTCCGGCAAGTAATCCCTGACATCTACGGTCGCGGCCTTCGGGCCGCGGCCGCTTTCCTGTACCGTCGAGCCCTGCCTGATCGGAGTGGGCTTTAGCCAATCATTCACGCCGCGGGCTCAATGGAAAACCGTTCCTTCATTCAAAGTTTCATCGCTCGAGCGGAATTCGGCCCCCTGGTGCTGCTTATCGTCGAGCTCGTCGTCTTCTGGGGCATCAATCCCGACTTCCTGTCGCCGCAGAACATTTCGAACATCCTGGCTTTCACCGTCGAGCTCGGCCTGATCGCGCTGGCGATGACCTTGCTGATGACATCCGGAGAATTCGACCTCTCGGTCGGCTCGCTGTTCGGCTTCTCGCCGGTGCTGATGTGGACGCTCTTCAACAGCGGCGTCACCTCGCTGGAGATGGGCCTGCTGATCGCGCTGATCGTCGCTGCCCTGATCGGGCTGGTGAATGGCTGGTTTGTCACCCAGCTCAAGATCCCCTCCTTCCTGGTGACGCTCGGCATGCTGCTTGTCGTGCGCGGCTCGGCGCTGTTCATCACCGACGGCTTCCCGCAGCGCACCTGGAGCGCGGAAGGCAGCTGGCTGGCGAACATCCTGGTCGGCGACTTCTATGTCGGACCTTTCCGCATCTACGCCTCGCTGTTCTGGTTCATCGGCGCTGCGATCGTGCTCGGCTATGTGCTGACGCAGAGCCGCACCGGCAACTGGATCCAGGCCGCCGGCGGCAATCCGAACGCGGCCCGCGCGCGCGGCGTCGACGTCAGCCGCGTCAAGGTCGGCCTGTTCGTCCTGTCGGCGGTGATGGCCTCGCTCGCCGGCGTGATCTCGTCGCTGCGCACCTCCGCGGCCAACCCCAACAGCGGCACCGGCTACGAGCTCGAGGTCATCGCCATGGTGGTGATCGGAGGCACGGCGCTGACCGGCGGGCGCGGCACCATCATCGGCACCGTGCTCGGTATCCTGATCCTGCGCGTCATGCGCAACGGCATCGTGCTGATCGGCGTGCCTGGGCTCGCCTACAACATCTTCATCGGCGCGATCATCCTCGGCATGATGGCGCTGCACTCATGGCTCGAACGCCGGCACCAGGCGGGAACTTAAGACGATGGCTGAGCCTCTCATCCGCATGGAAAATATTCGCAAGTCCTACGGGCGCGTGCAGGCGCTGGTGGACGCCAATTTCCACGTCAATGAAAAGGAGATCGTCGGCCTGCTCGGCGACAACGGCGCCGGCAAGTCAACGCTAATCAAGGTGTTGTCGGGCGCCGTGCCGCTGACCAGCGGCGACATCTTCATCCGCGGCAAGAAGGTCACGCTGCGCAGCACCAGCGACGCAATCGCCCACGGCATCGAGACGATCTACCAGGATTCGGCGCTGGTCACGCAGCTGTCGATCGCGCGCAACCTGTTCCTCGGGCGCGAGCCGATCAAGGCGCCGCGCTTCCTGAACCGCATGGACCAGGACGCGATGAACACGGTGGCGCGCGACCTGCTCAGACAGGTCGGCATCACCAAGAACATCCCGCCGACGACACCGATCGGCTCGCTGTCGGGCGGCGAGCGTCAGGCCGTGGCGATCGCCCGCGCCATGCATTTCGACAGCGATCTCATCATCCTCGACGAGCCGACCAACAATCTCGGCGTCGCCGAGACGCAAGGGGTCTTGAGCTTCGTGCGCAGCGCCCGCGATTCAGGGCATTCCTGCATCTTCATCGCGCATAACATCCACCACGTCTTCCAGGTGGTCGACCGCATCGTGGTGATGCGCCGGGGCAAGGTGGTGGCCGACGACATCGATCCGAAAAAGACGACGGTCGCTGAGGTCGAGCGCGTCATCACCGGCATGTCGGACAAGGAAATCCGCGACGCCATCGCAGACGGTCCGCAGCATGGCTGAGGGCTGACCGGCAGGCGGATCGGCGGCCGGCAGCCGCTTCACGCCCGCTGCTGGCACAGGATTGCATCAGCGCCTATGACTGGACCCATGAAAGCCACCGTAGCCGACATCGCCCGGAGCTGCGGCCTGTCGACCGCGACCGTCGACCGGGTGCTCAACAATCGCCCGGGTGCAAGCGCTGCCAACCGGCAGCGCGTGCTGGAGGCGGCCAAGCAGCTCGGTTATCTGCCGACGCTCGACCAGGTCGTGCTGCCGTCGAAGCCGGCGCATCTCGAATTCTTCCTGCCGATCGGCTCCAACGCCTTCATGGCCGATCTCGCCCATCACATCGAGGACTATGCGGCGCGCCTGCCGCTGGTCGCCTCCTGCCGCATCCATAACCTTGCCGGCATTTCGCCGGGCGCGCTGCAGAGTGCCGTGGAGAACCTGTCGCTCAAGGCCAATGGCGTCGGCGTGATCGCCATCGATCATCCGCGCACGCGCAACATCCTGCGCGAGCTGGTCGATGCCGGGATCAGGCTGGTCACGCTGATCTCGGATGTGCCGGCCGCGCCCCGCTCGGCCTATGTCGGCATCGACAACCGGGTGGCGGGCCGCACGGCGGCGCTGCTGATGGGCCGCTTCCTCGGCGGCCGTAGGGGACATCTGGCGATGGTGGTCGGCTCGCGCTCCTATCGCGGCCACGAGGAGCGCGAGATGGGTTTTCGTTCGGTGCTCGCCGAAGAATTTCCCGACCTCACGGTCTCAAGCGCGGCCGAAAGCAATGACGACCCGGACGCCAGCTACCGCGCGACCGTCAAGGCACTGCACGACGAAACGGATCTGCTCGGCATCTATTGCGTCGGCGCCGGACGCTCCGGCGTTGCCAAGGCGTTGCTGGAAGCCAAGCCACGCAGGAAGCCGGTCTTCATCTGCCACGACCTGACCAAGGAAACGCGCCGCTATCTCGTCGACGATCTCGCCGACGTCGTCATCGACCAGAATGCGCGGCTGATCGCAGAGCAGTCGGTGATCCGCCTGCTCGGCTCCATCGCCTCATCGGCGCCATACCTGACGAAGAAATTCATCGAGCCACGGCTGATCTTCAAGGAAAACGTGCCGGTGCAGTAGCGCGGGGCACGCCGCTCGCTTATTTGTCTGACGATTGATCCCGCAATTCTGCACAGCAGCTATGCAGGTTTCGCAATTGCCGAATCGTTAGGCACCTCGTATTTATCTGGGTGTCGGCCGTCTCCTCCTCCCAGATGTGATGCCGACGCTGAGTGCGGTACACCTCCTCCCGTGCCGTATTCGAAATCGAGCCCGCTGCCACCTCCTCCCGGCAGCGGGCTTTTCTTTGCCCGCAACTTCCCCTCACCCCACCGCTCTCGGAGTGCCGGTGCGCCATAACGTAAGCCTTCAGGACATTCTCCATCTTCGTCAAATGGCCTTTTCCCCCCGACACAGGGATTTTGAAAGGTTGCCGTTTGTCTTGGTGCAAGATTTCCGTTCATTTGCGTGAAATCAGCGCAAACGCTGGAGATTGGTTGAAGCCGCCCCAACATCGTCATTCTATGGCGGAGCAAGGAGCGTAGCGACGCGGCGCAGACCATAGAATCCATTCCGTGACTTCGAAGCGGCGCCACGGTGCAGAATTCTGCTCCGTTGCACGTTCTGGCGAAGGTAACGGCATGGATTCCAGGGTCTTCGCGCGTCGCTTCGCTCCTTGCTCCGCGCTGGAATGACGAAGGGTAGGCGTTTCGGCCAATCTCCAACGCGTGCCACCTGCGAACGCAAAACAGAGCCGACTGAAGCCGACCGGTCAAAACCCCTGTGCAGTGCCACTAGCCGGGGCGCGTCGTCCCCCTCTTAGGGCGGCTGAAAAGGGCCACCTCGGAGATCAGCGCGCCCGGAACGAAGCAATCAGGCTTTCGGCCATGCGCACGAATTGCGCGCTCGGACCTTCGGCGCCGACGCTCTGCATCGAGACGCGCGCGCCTTCGAGCAGCAGCGACAGCGTGTCGGCGAGAAGCTCGGCCTGGCCGATGCCAGCATCGCGGCAAAGCGCGACCAGCTTCTCGCGCTGGGCCTCCTTCAGTTCCTTGATGACGCGCCTTGCCGGGTGATCGGTCTCGGTGAGCTCGACGGCGGCATTGGCCATATCGCAGCCGCGGCTGTCGGCGCTCAGCAGCTCCGAAGCCTTTTGGACCCAAGCGTGCAACTGGGCGAGCTTATCGCCGGGATGCTTGGCCTCGAACTCGTCCCAGATCCTCGAAGCCTTCGCCGCCGTTGCGCGCAGGCATTCGACGATCAATTCGTCCTTGGACTCGAAGTGACGATAAAGCGTCATCTTGTTGGTGCCGGCAGCCTCGGTGATGGCGTCGACGCCCACACCCTTGATGCCGTGCTTGTGGAACATGTCCTGCGCCGTCTCCAGGATTCGATCCCGGGGACGGGAACGCTCCGCAACGCCGTCAGTCATCATGCTCTCCTTTCGTCGTTTCCAAAAAAACCGTCGCCACCTCTTGACTAGGGTGTTACCGGTCTGTAACTTCCAGCATGTTACTTACTGGTAACACCTATATCACTCGCCGTCAAACGACAAGGCCCTCCGATAGCCCTGCCAGAGTGAGATGGGACGCAAAACCTGCCTGTCATGCGGCTTCGGCCGGTGAAGAACGAGAAAAAGCGGTCCGTGATCAAGCGATGCGGACCGAGCAAGGAGCCACTCCTATGCAAAAGCGCAAAGACCTGACGATCGACGAAGCCATCCGGGATCCGATGATCCGGCTGGTGATGAAGGCGGACGGGATCGACCCCAAAGCCTTCGAACGGATGCTGCGCCAGCGCGCGGCCGACCAGGTGCCGGGCAACATCCCGCCATCCTTCCTGCAGGATTCCGGCTCCGGCCGGGCCCGGCGCCTGCGCCATTTCGCAAACCCGTTCGGCGAGGCGTCCGCATCATGGTGAACTTCTTCATCCACCGCCCGATCTTCGCGTCGGCGATCGCCATCATCATGGTGCTCGCCGGTGCGATCGCCTATTTCCTCTTGCCCGTCTCGCAGTTCCCCGACATCACGCCGCCGCAGGTTGTGGTCAGCGCGCACTATCCGGGCGCCAGCGCCCAGGTCGTGGCCGATACGGTCACCACCCCGCTCGAGCAGCAGATCAACGGCGTGCAAGGCATGACCTACATGTCGTCGACGAGCTCGAATGACGGCTCGTCCACCATCACCATCACCTTCGACGTCGGCTATCCGCTGAGCACGGCGGCCGTCGACGTGCAGAATCGCGTCAGCCAAGCGGCATCCTCCCTGCCGGCCATCGTCAACCAGGGCGGCGTGACGATCAAGAAGCAGAACCCCAATTTCGTGCTGATCGTCGACCTGACCTCGCCCGACGGCTCGGTCGATCCGGTGGCGCTGAGCAACCTCGCCTATCTGCAGGTGGTCGATCCGCTGAAGCGCCTGCCGGGCGTCGGCGACGTGCAGATCTTCGGCGAGCGCCGCTATTCGATGCGCGTCTGGCTCGATCCGGACAAGCTTGCCAATCTCGGCATCACCGCTGTCGACGTGCAGAACGCCATCGCCGAACAGAACGTGCAAGTGGCGGCCGGCAAGATCGGCCAGTCGCCGGCGCCTGCCGGCACCGCCTTCGAGATGCAGGTCAATGCGGTGGGCCGCCTGAGCGACCCGAAGGAATTCGGCGACATCGTCGTGCGGGCCAATTCGCAGAACGGCTCGCTTGTGCGGCTGCGCGACGTCGCCCGCATTGAGCTCGGCGCGCTGCAATATTCTTCCTCCGCCTTCTTCGGCAAGGACCCGACCGTGGTTTTGGCCGTCTACCAGATGCCCGGCTCCAACGCTCTCGACCTGCAGCAGCGGGTCAAGGACAAGATGCAGGAGCTGTCGCAGCGTTTCCCGAAGGGTGTCAGCTACGCCATGCATTACGACACGACGCGCTTCGTGTCGGCCTCGATGCATGACGTGCTGATCACGCTCGGCGAAGCGCTGGTGCTGGTCGTCGCGGTGGTGTTCATCTTCCTGCAGAGCTGGCGCACCACCATCATCCCGACCATCGCCATTCCCGTCTCGCTGATCGCGACGCTGGCGGTGATGTACATGCTGGGCTTCTCACTCAACATGCTCTCGCTGCTCGGCATGGTGCTGGCGATCGGCCTTGTCGTCGACGACGCGATCGTCGTGGTCGAGAATGTCGAGCGACAGCTGGAAGCCGGGCTCAAGCCGCTTGCCGCGACACGCGCGGCGATGGCCGAGGTGACCGGGCCGATCATCGCCACCACGGCGGTGCTGATGGCGGTGTTCGTTCCCGTCGCCTTTATCCCGGGCGTCTCCGGCCGGCTCTACAACCAGTTCGCGCTGACCGTCGCGATCTCCGTCGGCATCTCCGCCTTCAACTCGCTGACGCTGTCGCCGGCGCTGAGCGCGGCATTCCTGCGCCATCGCGGCGAGACCCAGTTCGTGCTGTTCCGCTGGTTCAACGCCGGCTTCGACTGGCTGTCGCATGCCTATGCGCATGGCGTGCGCCTCCTGATCAAGCTGCGCTGGGCCATGCTCGTCCTGTTCGCGGCTGGCCTCGTCGCCACCTATTTCGTCTGGCAGAAACTGCCTTCGACCTTCCTTCCGGTGGAGGACCAGGGCTATTTCTTCGTCGTCATCCAGCTGCCGGACGGCGCTTCCTTGGAGCGTACCGACGCAGTGGCGCAAAGGGCGCGCGATATCCTGCAGAACACGCCCGGCGTCGACATCGTCGGCTCGATCAGCGGCCTGAACTTCCTGACCAGCGCCGCCCAGTCGAATTCGGCGGTGGAGTTCGCGATCCTGAAACCATGGGACGAACGCGGTCCTGACCAGAGCGCCTCGAAACTGGTCGAGCAGGTGCGCGGCAAGCTTCTGCAGATGCCGGATGCGTTCGCGCTCTCCTTCGACCCGCCTTCGATCCCGGGCATCGGCACCACCGGCGGCTTCGAGTTCCAGGTCGAGGATTTGTCCGGGCGCGGCAGTGCGGCGCTGAACGACGTCACGCAGGCGCTGCTCGCCGAGGCGCGCAAGCAGCCGGAGCTCAACCCGCAGCAGCTGTTCTCATCCTTCTCGACCTCGACGCCGCAGTTCAACTACGACCTCGACCGCAGCAAGGCGAAGCTGCTCGGCCTCAACCTGCCGGACGTCTTCAACACGCTGCAGATCTATCTCGGCTCGCTCTACGTCAACGACTTCAACCTGTTTGGCCGCACCTTCCGCGTGACCATCCAGGCCGACAAGGACGCGCGCGCCGACGCCACCGACATCTCGCGGCTCTATGTGCGCAACGCGTCGGGCGGCATGGTGCCGCTCAGCACGCTGGGCAGACTGGTGCCGATCGTCGGGCCGGAGACCGTGCCGCATTACAACAACAACGCCTCGGCCCTGATCAATGGCGGCGCTGCCCCCGGCTTCTCGTCCGGACAGGCGGTGGCGGCCATGGAGCGGGCGGCGGCGAATGTGCTGCCGCGCGACTTCGGCTACGAATGGACCGGCATCACTTTCCAGGAGCTCAAGGCCGGATCGATCGCCTCTGTTGTGTTCGGGCTGGCGATCGTCTTCGTGTTCCTGATCCTGGCGGCGCAGTATGAAAGCTGGGCGATGCCTTTCATGGTGCTGCTGGCCGTGCCGCTCGCTTTGTTCGGCGCCTTCATCGTGCTGATGCTGCGCGGCATGCAGATCGACGTCTACTCGCAGATCGGCTTCGTCATGCTGATCGGCCTGGCGGCGAAGAACGCGATCCTGATCGTCGAATTCGCCAGACGCCGGCGCGAGGAGGGTCTCACCATCGTCGAAGCGGCGATGGAAGCGGCAAGGCTGAGACTGCGGCCGATCCTGATGACCGCCTTCGCCTTCATCCTCGGCGTGCTGCCGCTGATGTTCGCGACGGGTGCCGGTGCTGCCAGCCGGCAATCGATCGGCACCACCGTCTTCGGCGGCATGGTGGCGGCGACCATCCTGTCGCTGGTCTTCGTGCCTGTCTTCTACGCCGTGATCGAGCAGTTGCGCGAACGTGGCGAAAGGGAACCTGCCAAGGCGCACGACGACGCGCCTCGGCAAGACGAAATTGAACCGACCGCCGAGCCGGCGCTTCAGCCGCTCGCCCAGGCGGCTGAATAGGTCGCCCAGGCGGCCGAATAAGATTGGAGATCAATTATGCGTAGATGGAAAATCGCCTTGGGAACGGCCGTCGCGCTCGGCGCGATCTCGGTGGCCAGCGTGCACTTTCTCGACATGGGCAATTTGAGCGGCGGCGCAGCGGGTGCCGCGCCAGCGCCGGCGGCCTTCGTGATGCCGGTGCCGGTGGTGAATGTCGTGAAGAAGACGCTGCCGATCTATCTCGACTACGCCGCGCGGGTGGAGTCGATCCGCAGCATCACGCTGCAGGCGCGCGTGCCGGGCTATCTGCAGGAGCAGAATGCGGCCGACGGCAGCGACGTCAAGCAGGGCGACCTGCTCTACCGCATCGCGCCCGACGACTATCAGGCCGCGCTGGAGCAGGCGAAGGCGCAGGTGCAGCGCGATAGCGCGACGCTCGACTATGCAAAATCCAATCTCGGCCGCGGCACCGACCTCGCCAAGGCCGGCTATCTCGACAAGGACAGCTTCGACCAGCGCACCAGCAATCTGCGCGCGGCCCAGGCCGCCCTTGCCGTCGACCAGGCGGCGGTGCGGACGGCCGAGCTCAATCTCGGCTATGCCGAGATCAAGGCGCCGTTCTCGGGACGCATCGGCCGCAACCAGGCTTCGGTCGGCACGCTGGTCAGCGTCGCCGGCACGGTGCTCAACACGCTGGTGCAGCTCGATCCGATCTATGTGACCTTCAATCCGAGCGAGAGCGATCTCGTGCAGATTGGGCAGGCGAAGGCCGCCGGTCCGATCGCCGTCGACGTGCTGTTGCCCGGCGAGACCCAGCCCAGCCAGAAGGGCGAGCTGACCTTCATCGACAACACGATCGACCACTCGACCGGCACGATCACGGCGCGCGCCACGATCGGCAATGCCAAGTTCACGCTGCTTCCTGGACAGTATGTGCGGGTGCGGCTGCATGTGAAGGAACAGCCCAACACGCTGATGGTGCCGCAGGTGGCGCTGGGTTCCAGCCAGCTCGGCAAATACCTCTATGTCATCGGCAAGGGCAACACCGTCGACCAGAAGCTGGTGTCGCTTGGGCCCACCGACGGCGACCTGATTTCCGTGACCTCCGGCATCTCGGAGACCGACCAGGTGATCACGGGCAATTTGCAGAAGATCGGACCCGGAATGCCGGTTTCTCCCTTGCCGCAACCGAAACCGGCCAGCTGATAACCCCCATCAGTTTCCGGTCCGACGGCGCCCTCGATACCCACGTCGAGGGCGCCGTTTCGTTGGGCAGCACTGAGTCCGCAATACCAACCGGCAACAGCGCCCTAGCTTGCGCGGTATTCACAGCGGTAAGGTCGTCGAGGCAATACGTCAGTATCGGCATCCTAACGGAAGACACCTCATGTCAGCAAACACCATGGCTTTGTATATCGATTGCACGGGCCTGACCGTCTATATGACACGCGACGCTTTGCAAAAATTGGCCACTGAGTTGTCAAGGATAAGCGAGGCTCCGCCTCAAGAATGTTTTGAGATACATGTGCGCAGCGCATTTTCGCACTTTGATGAGAATGACAATCATTCAAGTCCTGCATTCAAGTCTCGCAACGGCCTGGCTGCCATAATTGAAGGAATGCATGCCGCAGTCGTCAAAGATGCAATCCAAAGAGGCGAAGAATCGGCGGATGCTCTGCCGTCCCCCTTCGAGCTGACTTTCATGCATGTCAGCCCAGAGGTGGTTGAGAAAGTAGCAACACAGCCTGACGACTGAGCGGCGCGGCGGTATCTCAAGAAGCGCGCCCGAGCTTTGCAATTGTCGGGCCGCGACCCCCGGAGTCAGAATCCGCAGCTAGCTCCCTTGTTGGATTGTCGACAACCTGATTGTGTTGCAGCCGGTTCATCGGAATATGGCCTGACCGGCAACGGACACAAACGTGAAGATCAAGAGCATCAAGGCCTATCATGTCGTGCAGCCCTTCGTGGACGGGCCCTACCGCATGTCCAAGGGGCGCGTCGCCGACTGCTTCGACGCGGTGATCGTCGCCATCACCTCGGACAGCGGCGAGACCGGTTGGGGCGAGATGGCGCCGCTCGGCAATTTCTACTCGGCCGCGTTTCCGGCGGGAACACGCGCGGGCGTGCCGGAGATCGCGCCGCATCTCATCGGCCAGGATCCACGCGGCCTTGCCGGCATCGGCCGGCTGATGGACACGGCATTCAAGGGCCATCCCTATATCAAGTCGGCGCTCGACATGGCGTGCTGGGATCTTGCTGCCCGCGCCGCCGGCGTGCCGCTGGTGACCATGCTCGGCGGCCGCGAGAGCGACATGGCCGAGACCTACCGGGTCGTCACCCACGGCACGCTCGATCAGATGGCCGCACTTGCCAAAAGGATCATCGCCGAAGGCTGCCGGCGCCTGCAGGTCAAGGTCGGCGGCAATGTGCGCGACGACATCGAGCGGGCCACGACAGTGGCCGCCGCCGTGCCGAAGGGCACGGTGATCTTCTGCGACGCCAATGCCGGCTGGACGCCGTACCAGGCGCGCCAGTTCGCTGACGCCACGCGCGGCATCGACTACACGTTCGAGCAGCCATGCACGACGATCGAGGAGAACATGTCGGTGCGCCGCATGCTCGACAAGCCGATGGTGCTCGACGAATCCGTCACCTCGCTGGGCGAGATGCTGGAGATCCACCGCCGCGGCGCCGCCGATGGGCTGACGCTGAAGATCTCGCGGCTGGGCGGCGTCACGCAGACCCGCCTGATCCGCGACGTCGCGGTCGATCTCGGCTTCATGATCACGGTCGAGGATACCGGCGGCGCCGAGATCGACACAGCGGCCATGGCGCATCTGTCGCTGTCGACGCCGCAGGAGCGCCGGCTGCATGCCATCGCCTTCCACGAATGGGTGACGGTGCGCACGGCCAGGAACGCGCCGCCGGTGACCGGCAGCCATATGGGCGTTCCCGACGGCCCCGGCCTTGGCATCGATGTGGACCCTGGCCTGCTCGGCAAGCCGTTTTTCGAGATCGGCTGAAGATCAGGCGCGTCGAGCCTGAGAACGTTGACGCGAGCGCGCCGTGCTACTCGGCCGCCACGCCCTTCACCTCGAGATAGCTTTCCATGGAATCGTCCAGCGCCTGCAGCCAGGGCGTATGATGGACCGGCGCCATGGTGCCGGTCATCAGCGAGCGGTAGGCGTTGTCGCGGAAGGTCATGATGTTTTCCATCTTGTGGTGCTCCCACTCCATGAAGGTGCGGTTGACCGCTTCGACGTCGAAGCCCGGATAGTCGGTCTGGTCCATCAGTTCCTTGGTGTAGTCGCCCTGGAACCAGATCATCTGCTCGGCGTCCTCCAGCGTCTCCTCGCGCGCCCGCCACTTGGCGCCGTGCTCGGCCATCGCTTCGGAGGATGGCAGCTTTATGCGGCCCATGATGACGTCGCGCGCATACCAGGCCTGCGCGTCGAACATGTTGAAGGTGTAGAACTGGTCCTGCATGCCGATGTAGAAAAGCTTCGGGTTCTTCTCCCAGACGACGCCTTCATAGAGATCGAGCGGCCACATCCGGTTGGCGGTCTTGAGCTTGAGGTCGTCGGTGAGGAACGGGAAGGAATGCAGATAACCGGTGCAAAGGATGATGGCATCGACGTCCTTGGTCGTGCCGTCCTTGAAATGCGCTGTCTTGCCGACGACCTTCTGCAGCAGCGGCACTTCCTTCCAGTTCTCCGGCCATTTGAAACCCATCGGCTTGGAGCGGTAGCTGGAGGTGATCGATTTGGCGCCGTATTTGTAGCATTGCGAACCGATATCCTCGGCCGAATAGGAGCGGCCGATGATCAAGATGTCCTTGCCCTTGAATTCCATGGCGTCGCGGAAATCGTGGCTGTGCAGGATGCGGCCGTTGAAGGTGGGGAAACCTTCGAAGTAAGGCACGTTGGGCACCGAGAAATGGCCTGAAGCGACCACGACGTTGTCGAATTCCTCCGAGTAGGTCACGTCATTGGTGCGATCATGCGCGGTGACGGTGAACTTCTCGGTCTCGTCGGAATAGGTCACCATGCGCACCGGGCTGTTGAAGCGCACCCATTCGCGCAGGCCGGATTTCTCGACGCGGCCCTTGATGTAGTCCCACAGCACGGCTCGCGGCGGATAGGAAGCGATCGGCCGGCCGAAATGCTCCTCGAAGGTGTAGTCGGCGAATTCGAGGCATTCCTTTGGGCCGTTCGACCAGAGATAGCGGTACATCGAGCCGTGCACCGGATCGCCATGCTCGTCGAGGCCGGTGCGCCAGGTGTAGTTCCATAAGCCGCCCCAGTCGCTCTGCTTCTCGAAGCAGACGATTTCCGGGATCTCGGCGCCCTTGTCGGCGGCCGACTTGAACGCCCTTAGCTGGGCCAGGCCCGACGGTCCGGCTCCGATGACCGCGACACGAGATTTCATTGCGGGCGTCCTCCTTTTTTTGATCCGACTTTTTTCTTGACGCAATTCCGGGCGGAAAACCGTTCGACACTTTTCCTGGAATTGCTCCCACGAAACAAATTTCACTGACAGTGACAGTAATTGGGTCTTTGGTGCTGTCAACAAACATCTGCGGCGACGGCGTTTGCGTGAAAGGGTTTTTGCGCGCAAAGGCGGCGGCGTCACGTTGAAGCAGGCGTGCCCTGCAACATCCAGCGGCTTGCTGTCGCGGTTGCGCTCTTGTATCGCCACCGAATATGTTCACCTTGAGTGAAATAATCCGCGAGAGTCGGGGGCGACATGGCGAACAAGAATTCCGGCACCAAGTCCACCGATGCGGCAGCGAAGGGCAAGGCGCCGCTAAAGCGCGTTTCGGCGGCCGGGCGCACGATACGCGCGCCGTTGACGCAGAATCCGCACGCCATCCGCGATACGCGCGAAAAAGTGCTGGAAGTGGCGATCGGCCATGAGGTGCGCGCGTTCCGCAAGAAGCTCGGCATCACCGTCGCCGATCTCGCCACCGCCACCGAAATTTCGCTCGGCATGCTGTCGAAGATCGAAAACGGCATCACCTCGCCATCGCTGACGACATTGCAGGCGCTGTCGCGGGCGCTGGGCGTTCCGGTGACCGCCTTCTTCCGACGCTTCGAGGAAGAGCACAGCGCCGTCTTCGTCAAGGCCGGCGAAGGCGTCGACGTCGAGCGCCGCGGCACGCGCGCCGGCCACCAGTACAACCTGCTCGGACATATCGGCGCCAACACCAGCGGCGTCGTCGTCGAGCCCTATCTCATCACGCTGACCGAGAATTCGGACGTGTTCCCGACCTTCCAGCATGCGGGCATGGAATTCCTCTACATGCTCGAGGGCGAGGTCGTTTACCGGCACGGCAACAACCTTTATCCGATGAAGCCGGGCGACAGCCTGTTCTTCGACGCCGATGCGCCGCACGGCCCGGAAGAGCTGACGCGCCTGCCGATGCGGTATCTGTCGATCATCTGCTATCCGCAAAACAGCGCCGGGTGATTGGCTGATCTCGCCCTTACCGCGCTTCGTCATTCTAGGGCGAAGCAAGGAGCGAAGCGACGCGCGCAGACCCTAGAATCCAGGCCGTGACGCTAAGGCGTTGCAACGGTTACCGAATTCCGCGCCTTTGCACCCTACGGCCGAGTTCACGGCATGGATACTCGGGTCAAGCCCGAGTATGACGACGTCACGGGGGCTTCGGCCAATCTCCAACGTCGGCGCCGGAGGCGCCCAAGGTGGAGATCGGCAGTTCAATCCGGCCCGAATCCTGGTGACGTCGGGCTGCCGTCGTCGAGCTTCGACAGCCATTCCACCAGCGTCGGCCTATATCGGGTCAGGCCCTTATAGGTGGCGAGCTCTTCCGGCAGGTCGCGGATGACGCGGTGCAGGCGGCGCGCCCATTTCGGCTGCGTGACCAGCTCGTCCATCTTGATAAGGTAGCAGCGGATCGGGAAGACGATGCTGTTGGAGCGCGGCAGCCGCCAGAAGCTTTGCAATTCGACGCGCAGATGCACCTTGTCGCCGACATTCTCCGGCGTGACCGTGGCGCGGTCCGGGCCCCATTTGTGATAATTCTCGGGGCTGGTGTCGAGGCGCGGATTGACGGTCATCGTCCAGTTGAGACGCCTGGCCGGCTTGCCCTGCTGGATATTGGTGAGGAATTTCAGCGCGCGGGTGAAAATGCCCTTCTCATGCGCCAGCGGCACCGGCGCGTGCCATTCGAAAAAGTTCATGCCGATGTCGAAGTCGAGCGACCAGTCGGCCTGGGTGGTGACCATGCCGGCATCCATCCACAGATTGCCGTCGCGCTGGTCGAGAATGCAGAAATCGCCCTGGCTCTGGCGGGTGATGTATTCCATCGGGCCGTAGGGCAGCGTCGAGGTGTCGCCGAAGGTGAAGGTGTCGTCGATGCCGAGCGGCCGGTTGATCCAGCGCCAGCGATCACCGTTTCGCTCCAGTGTGAAATGCTCGGGATAGCCGAGCGCCTGCTGCTCCATCAGAAGCTCGAGCAGGTCCCAGCCGGCAAGCGTCATATGCGGCAGCGACTGGCAGCGCAGGGGATCCTCGGCCAGAACAAGCGCGCGGTCTTGCATCTCGGCGACATAATGCTCGTCGACGTCGATCAGGTTCTCAAGCACGCTGCCCTTGGGCCCGACGACATGCGGCTCGATGTTGACCGCATACATGTAGGCGTCTTCGTTGAACGGGAAGGGAAAGCGCCGGATGTGCTCCGGACTGTTCTTGAAGGTGAAATCGTCGCGAAACGTTTCTTTGCGAAAGGTGATGCCCATTGACGCCTCCTATCTTTCCAGGACCAGCGACTTGCCCTCGAAGCGCGAGACGCAAGGCATGATCTTGCAGCCGGAACGGTGGTCTTCCTCGCTCAGCCAGTGATCGTTGTGGATGAACTTGCCGTCGGAGGAGATCACATTGGTCTCGCACTGGCCGCAAACGCCGCCGCGGCAGAGATAAGGCGGGTCGACGCCGGCGGCTTCGATCGCCTCGAGCAGGCTCTGCTGCTCGCCGACGCGAATCGTCTTGTCGCTGACGGCCAAGGTCACGTCGAACGGCGCGCCGGGCTGCGGGGCCGCGAAATGCTCGAAATGCACAGTCTCCGGCGGCCATCCGAGGCTAGCCGCGCGCTCGCGCACCCAGTTGATCATGCCGGCCGGGCCGCAGACATAGAGGTGTGTGCCGAGCGGCTGCGAGGACAAGAGCCGCTCGAGGTCGATGCGCTCCTCGCGGTCGTCGTGATAGAGCCTGACCCGGTTGCCGTAGCGCTGTTGCAAGACGTCGGCATAGGTGCCTAGCGAAGCCGTGCGGCAGGTGTAATGCAATTCGAAATTGCCGCCGGCGCCTGCCAGCTGCGATGTCTGCGCCATGAAAGGCGTGATGCCGATGCCGCCGGCCAGCATCAGGTGCTTCTTCGCCCGCAGATCCAGCGAGAACAAATTGACCGGATAGCTGATCACCATCTCCAGTCCGCGCTCGACCTGCCGGTGCATGAACAGCGAGCCGCCGCGGCCGGCATCGTCGCGCCGGATGGAAATCGTGTATTCGCGCGTGTCGAGCGGCGAGCCCATCAGCGAATAGGGATTGAGTCTGGTGCGGTCGCCGTCGCGCATCTCGACGACAACGTGGGCGCCGCCGGAAAAGGTCGGCAGCAGCTCGCCGTCGCGACGGCGGAAATGGAAGCGGGTCACGAGATCGTTCACGGGAACGACGTCGCTGACAACGACGTCGAGCTTGGTGGTGCCGGTGCTCATGGAAAGGCCTCCTCGATCGGAGGACTCTCGGAGCGATCCTCGGCGTTGATGCACACGCCCTGGAAGGCCGCGAGACGCCGCGAATAGTGATCGCGCACCAAAAGCAGCAGGCCGCAATGCGAGCAGGTGGCCGGCTGCGTGGTCACATTCTCGGTGATGCCCTTGCAGTGCACGCACTGCATGCGCCGCGCCAGCGAGCCGCGATGCTCGGTCGCAATGGAGGTATGGTCGATGCCGGCTTCAAGCGCTACTTGCATCGCCTGGCCGATCAGGCCTTCGGTGCCGGCAAGATAGAGACGCAGGCCCATATGAGCGTTGGTCAGCGTCTGCTTGAGCCGCGGCAAGAGGCTCGCAAAGGACGGAGCGATGTGGAGTTGCGCCGGCTTCAGCGTTTCGAGAGCGGCGATGTGCTTGCCCACCGGAATGAAGACGATTTCGGCGCCGTCGAAGAAGCCAGGCGGCGCCTTGCCGGCCATGTCGGTAATCGCCAGCGCGCCTTCCGCGTCGGCGATGAAGAGATGATGCTTGCCGGGCTGCGGAGACAGCGTTCCGTAAACGGGCCGGCTGATGATCGTCTTGGCTGTCATTCGTCCGTCGTGCCTTTGCCCCCGCTGATGATGCCTCAACCTTTTGCCGTGCGCTTGGTCTTTTTCGGATCGTCGAACGGCAGCGGTTGCGCCGTCGCCTTGATCGAGCCGTTCCGGTTACGAATCTCGAGCCTGGTGTCCTGGACCGCGCAGTCGACATCGAGGCGCGCGATGCCCATCGATTTCTCGACCAGCGGCGAATACATGGCGCAGGTCACCACGCCGACTTGTCTGCCGTCACGGTAGACAGGCGCGCCCTCGTCCGCCGGCTCCTTGCCGTCGAGCAGCACGCCATAGATCTTGAAGCGCTCCTTGCCCTTCAGCCGATAATGCTCCTCGGCGCCGCGGAAGCCGGTCTTGCCGGGGCTGACGGTGAAGTCGAGGCCGAGCTCCCACAGCGTGTCGCCGGGGCCTTCGTTCTCGAACGGATACTTTTGCGAGTTGTCATAGGGATAGAAGAGCAGATAGCTCTCGACGCGCAGCATATCGAGCGTGGTGAAGCGGCAGGGAATGATGCCGGCGCTCTTGCCCTCCTCGAGGATCCTGTCCCAGATCGTGCCGGCATCCTGGCCGCGGCAGAAGATCTCGTAGCCGCGCTCGCCTGTGTAGCCGGTGCGCGAGATCATCACCGGAAAGCCGAAGAGCTGCGTGTGCATATGATGGAAATAGTTGAGGTCGCGGATGCCCGGCACATGCTTGGCGAGATAGTCGACCGCGGTCGGGCCTTGCAGCGACAGGTCGTGCAGATTGTCATCGAAGCGCAGCGAGACATCGCGGCCCATCGCCGCCCGCTGCAGCTCCTCATGGCCCGTGCCCGAGCCGTGCACGACCATCCACGAGTTCGGGCTGATGCGGTAGAGGATGCAGTCGTCGGTGAATTTGCCGGCCTCGTTCAGCATGCAGGCGTAGGCCGACTTGCCGGGATAGATCTTTTCGACGTCGCGCGTCGTGGCGAGGTCGATGAGATGCGAGGCGTGCGGCCCGGTGATATGAACCTTCTTCAGGCCGGAGACGTCCATCAGCCCGGCCTTGGTGCGGATCGCGACATATTCCTCGTCGGCATCCTTGTCGTAGGTCCAGGCGGTGCCCATGCCGCTCCAGTCCTCGAGTTTCGAGCCGAGCGCGCGATGGCGATCCGCCAGGGTCGAGAATCTCCAGGATGCCGTCATCCGATCGTCCTCCGTACGAATTAAGTCGTTGCTGTTCCCTGCTCCTGCTTGGTGGCGGAGCTTGGTCGAATATTGACCGCAAACGGCGAAGCCCTGCAATCCCCTTGAAGCAAATAATTTCATTGTCAGGCAAATTTCTTGCCCGATGACAAACGGTTTGCGATGCGTAAATCCGGCTTGACAATTCCGGGAATCGAGCGGAATTTATGAAAAAAATTTCACTCTGTTGAAAGAGTGGACGCCCGGTCGGTTGTGTGGCCGGACGTCGCCAGAAGGGGAAAACCGATGTCCGACATGCAGCAGCGCATCGAAGCGCTGTACCGTTCCGACGTACGTGGGTCCGTGCTCCTGATCGTGTGCCTGTGGGCAACGATCCTCTTCGTCCTCCTGATGACATGGCCATACATTCCGCATAGCGGCATCAAGCTCGTGGTGGCGGTTGCAGCCGCGGCGGTGCTGATCTTCAACACCGCCGCGATCCTCGCCATGCTCAACCACTACAAGGAAGACAAGGACTTCATCTACGGGCTCGACATCAAGAACGCCGACGCCGCCCGCAACCGCCAATCGTGAAGGGAGAAACCATGGCTCGCTATACCCCGCCGGAGCAGAGCAAGGCCGGACAGATCCTCGACATCGCGGTCGTGGTGGTCGCAATCTTCGTGGCGCTCTGGCTGCCGCTGAAACTCGGCTTTGCCGGGGCGGCGAAGTCGATCGACCCGCTCGATGCCAAGACCTGGGACGCGCTCGGCCAGAATGCGACCATGGCGTCGATCTGGGAGAAGCTGGGCTACACGCCGGAGACGGCGCACGACATCATCCAGAACCGCTTCCATTACATCATCGACTGGCCGACGCTGATCATCATGGCGATCGTGCTGATCGCGTATTTCGTCTTCCTGTTCCGCGCCTCCGACAAGGAATATCGCGAGGTGATCAACGAGAAGTTCGACGACAAATAGACTTCGACGACAAAGAGACTTTCGACGACAAAGAGACCGGGGAAGACATCATGTGGATGGGACTGTCTTACGTTTGCTGGGGCATCTCGGTCGTGCTTGCGGCGTGGATGCTCTACGACTGGTTCAAGGTCGATACGACCTATTCCGAGGAGACTTTGACGTCTTCCCGCGAAGGCGAGCTTGAAGCCGTTTCCGAAAAACACCGGATCTGAGTGGGGACTGATATGACGGCTGCGGTTGAAACGGCACAAACGACGACAATCCACGGCGACAGGGTCTCGCTGCTTCGGGTGCTCGGCCCGGCGCATGTGTGGGCGCTCGGCGTCGGCATCGTGCTGGTCGGCGAGTTCACCGGCTGGAATTTCTCCGCCGACAAGGGCGGCGCGCTTGCCGCGCTGATCGTCTGCTGGGTCGTCGGACTGCTCTACACCTCGGTCGCTATGATCGATTCGGAGGTGACGTCCACCGTCGCCGCCGCCGGCGGCCAATACGCGCAAGCCAAGCATATCGTCGGGCCGCTGATGGCCTTCAACGTCGCGCTGTTCCTGGTATTCGCCTACACCATGCTGGAAGTGTCGGACGCGATCCTGCTCGGCGACACGATCGTCGCCAAGGCCGGCGTCGAGGGGCTGACACATAATTCGTTCATCGCCGCCACCATCGTCGTGCTCGCCTGGCTCAACTATCGCGGCGTGCTGATGACGCTCAACGTCAATTTCGTCATCACTGCGATCGCCTATGTCTCGATCGTAATCCTGTTCTTCTCGGTCAGCCCGTGGACGCAAGGCGCGGTGTTGAAGCTCAACGAGCTGGTCACTCCCGCCAATGCGCTGCCCTATGGCTGGATCGGCGTCATCGCCGCCTTCCAGTTCGGCATCTGGTATTATCTCGGCATCGAGGGCACCACTCAGGCAGCCGAGGAAGTGCGCTCGCCGGCGCGCTCCCTGCCTTACGGCACCATGGCCGGCATGATCACGCTTTTGATCGCCGCCGCGATGACCTGGTATGTCTGCGCTTCGCTGATGCCCTGGGAATATCTCGGCATCACCTATTATCCGCTGTGGGACGCCGGCAAGCTGACGGGCAGCCCGCTGCTGGAAAACCTGCTCTTCATCGCGACGCTGCTGGCCGCGCTTGCCTCGGCCAATGGCTGCATCAACGACGCGGCGCGTGCCTGGTTCTCGCTCGGCCGCGACCGCTATCTGCCGAGCTGGTTCTCGGCGGTGCACCCGAGGTATCGCACGCCCTATCGCTCGATCCTGTTCCTGCTGCCGATCGCGCTGGCCTTCGCCTTCATCGCCGATCTCAACCAGGCGATCACCTTCTCGATCCTGTCGGGCGTGCTGCAATACACCTTCATGAGCATCAACATCATGATGTTCCGCAAGAAGTGGCCGCTGGGTTCGATCCGCCGTGGCTACACGCACCCCTTCCACCCACTGCCGGCGATCGTGCTCTTCTGCCTGTGCATGGTGACCTTCTTCGCCATCTTTCTCGGCTTCGGCTCGCAGCTGATCGCGATGATCGTCTTTTATTTCCTGATCTCGCTATGGTTCCACTTTTACCGCTACAAGTTCGTGCGGCGCGGCGACCAGTTCTCCATGCCGTGGCCGAAGCCGCAGGGTTATTGAGTGGAGTAAGGGCCCGCCGTTCGATGGCGGGCCGTGGCGTATCGAAATGTCCGAGCTGACGTCAGTATTGCTTACCGGGGCGATCGCATTGGCCGTCGCCGCTCACATTGCCTGGCTGGCGCGTGCGGGCCGCAACAGGGCGAAGGCGGCCCTGGCCGCCGATACGGCCAGCGTCCGCAGCGTCGTTGCGGACGCCTCCGACATTTCCGACGGCACGGCCGGCGTCGTCACCTGGGCCGGTTCCTGGAAGGGTCAGCGCGTCCAGGTGCGGACCATCGTCGACACGCTGGCGACGCGAAAGCTGCCGACGCGCTGGCTCAGCGTTTCGATTACCGAGCCGGTCGCGGTGCCGGGCACGTTCGACATGATGATGCGGCCGAATTCGGCGACGACATTCTCCAATTTCGACCATCTGCCGCACACGCTGCCGAAAGTGCTCGGCCTTCCCGCCGACGCGGTGCTCAGGACGGACCGCAGAGGCGTCGCCTTCCCACAGGATCTGATCGCCGCGCATACAGACATCTTTGCCGAAAGCCGCGCCAAGGAATTGCTGATAACGCCGAAGGGCGTGCGCATCGTCTGGCTGCTGGCCGAGGCCGAGCGCGCTCGCTACGGTGTGTTCCGGCAGGCGGCGTTCGGCGATGCCGGGATCGATCCGGCGTTGATCGAACGGCTGCTCGAGGCAGCCTCGACGCTTCGCCAAGCCATCAACCGGCGCGAAAGGCGGGCCGCATGAGCGACGAAACCGCCACCCCTGCTCCCGCGAATCCCTATCTCGTGCTCGGCGCCGCGATCGTCTTGCCGGCAAGCGGCCATGTCATGCTCGGCGTGCCGGCGCGCGGGCTGCAATTCCTGTTCTTCATGGTAGTCCTTGGCTGGATAACCACCAAGCTGGCGCCGGTCGACGCCGGCTTCATCGGCCGCCATGCCGGCGGCTTCCTGATCTATGCCCTCTCCATCCTCGACGCCTATAGGATCGCGCGCATCCGCCATGCGATCTGGGTTCACAAGGCGCGTCCGGGCGGCGATAGTGCCGAAGGGGATGCACCGCCGAATATATAACGACAGGAAAATTTCTTTCATACCATTGAATTCGGTTTACTCATTGGGTACATCATCTGAGAGCCAAAAAACGTCGGAGGCTGGCATGTGCGGAATCGTCGGACTTTTCTTGAAGGACAAGGCGCTGGAGCCGAAGCTCGGCGCCATGCTGTCGGAGATGCTGGTGTCGCTTAGCGACCGCGGTCCGGACAGTGCCGGCATCGCCATCTATGGCGCGGCCACCGGCAATGAAGCCAAGATCACCGTGCAGTCGCCGAAGCCCGATCGCGATTTCCGCGGCCTCGACGCCGAGCTCGCCAAGGCGATCAGCGCGCCGGTCAGTGTCGCGGTCAAGTCCACGCATGCGGTGATCCGGACCACGCCGGACAAGGTCGACGCCGCGCGCGAGGCGCTGCAGACGCTCCGGCCCGACATCCGCATCATGGGCGCCGGCGAGGCGGTGGAGATTTACAAGGAAGTCGGCCTGCCCGAAGCCGTCGTCGACCGCTTCGGCGTGCGCGCGATGACCGGCACGCATGGCATCGGCCACACCCGCATGGCGACGGAATCGGCGGTGACGACGATGGGCGCGCATCCTTTCTCGACCGGCGCCGACCAGTGCCTGGTGCACAACGGCTCGCTCTCCAACCACAACAATGTGCGCCGCGAGCTGATCCGCGACGGCATGACCTTCGAGACCGAGAACGACACGGAAGTGGCAGCTGCCTATCTCTCCAACCGGATGGCGCATGGCAAGAATCTCGGCGAGGCGCTGGAAGGCACGCTCTCAGACCTCGACGGCTTCTTCACCTTCGTCGTCGGCACCAAGAACGGCTTCGGTGTGGTGCGCGATCCGATCGCCTGCAAGCCGGCCGTGATGGCCGAGACCGACCAGTATGTCGCCTTCGGCTCCGAATATCGTGCGCTGACCAAGCTGCCCGGCATCGACAATGCGCGGGTCTGGGAGCCCGAGCCCGCAACCGTTTATTTCTGGGAGCATTGAGCTGATGCCGGCAACCCCAATGTCGAAGGCCGAGCGCGAGCAAGGCCATGCCCACAGTCAGGCATCACGCGTCTTTGACTTGTCCGTGCATTCGCTGCGCGAATTGAACCAGGCGCTGCACAGCCTTACGCCCGGCTCGAACGAGACCGCCTGGGAAGTGCTCAACCCGAAGGGCAGCCATTCGGTGGCAGTCGGCGTCGACCAGCCGGTCAGCATCGATGTGCGCGGCAGCGTCGGCTATTACTGCGCCGGCATGAATGACGGCGCGGCGATCACCGTGCATGGCTCGGCCGGCCCCGGCGTCGGCGAGAACATGATGTCGGGCTCGATCGTCATCAAGGGCGACGCCAGCCAGTATGCCGGCGCCACCGGCCGCGGCGGGTTGCTGGTCATCGAGGGCAATGCCTCGTCGCGCTGCGGCATTTCGATGAAAGGCATCGACATCGTCGTGCACGGCAATATCGGCCACATGTCGGCCTTCATGGCGCAGTCCGGCAACCTCGTGGTGCTGGGCGACGCCGGCGACGCGCTGGGCGATTCCATCTACGAGGCGCGGCTTTTCGTGCGCGGCAAGGTGGAAAGCCTCGGCGCCGACTGCATCGCCAAGGAGATGCGGCCCGAGCACATCGAATTGCTGCAGGCCCTGCTCGACAAGGCCGGCGTCACCGACGTCAAGGCGTCGGAGTTCAAGCGCTACGGCTCGGCCCGCACACTCTACAATTTCAATATCGACAACGCCGACGCGTATTGAGGCAAGATGACCTACCGCAACCCGCCGACGACGCCGCGCAAATCCGCGACCTTCGACGACTACACGCTTTCCGAAATCCGCCGCGCGGCTGCGACCGGCATCTATGACATCCGCGGCGCCGGCGCCAAGCGCAAGCTGCCGCATTTCGACGACCTGCTTTTCCTCGGCGCCTCGATCTCGCGCTATCCGCTCGAAGGCTATCGCGAGCGCTGCGACACCTCGGTGGTGCTCGGCTCGCGCCACGCCAGGAAGCCGATCGAGCTGAAGATCCCGATCACCATCGCCGGCATGAGTTTTGGATCGCTCTCCGGGCCGGCCAAGGAAGCGCTCGGACGCGGCGCCACGCTGTCCGGCACCTCGACCACCACCGGTGACGGCGGCATGACCGAGGAAGAACGCGGCCATTCCAAGACGCTGGTCTACCAGTACCTGCCCTCGCGCTACGGCATGAATCCGCGCGACCTGCGGCGCGCCGACGCCATCGAAGTGGTCGTCGGCCAGGGCGCCAAGCCGGGCGGCGGCGGCATGCTGCTCGGACAGAAAATTTCGGACCGCGTCGCCGAGATGCGCACGCTGCCCAAGGGCATCGACCAGCGCTCGGCCTCGCGCCATCCCGACTGGACGGGGCCGGACGATCTCGAGATCAAGATCCTCGAGCTGCGCGAGATCACCGACTGGGAAAAGCCGATCTACGTCAAGGTCGGCGGCGCGCGGCCCTATTACGACACCGCGCTCGCGGTGAAGGCCGGCGCCGATGTCGTGGTGGTCGACGGCATGCAGGGCGGCACGGCTGCCACCCAGGAAGTGTTCATCGAGAATGTCGGCCAGCCGACGCTTGCCTGCATCCGGCCGGCGGTGCAGGCGCTGCAGGACCTCGGCATGCACCGCAAGGTGCAGCTGATCGTCTCGGGCGGCATCCGCAACGGCGCCGATGTCGCCAAGGCGCTGGCGCTGGGCGTCGACGCGGTCTCGATCGGAACGGCGGCGCTGGTCGCGCTGGGCGACAACGATCCCCGCTGGGAGGCGGAGTACAGTGCGCTCGGCACAACGGCCGGCGCCTATGACGACTGGCACGAGGGCCGCGATCCGGCCGGCATCACCACGCAGGACCCCGAGCTGATGAAGCGGGTCGACCCGATCGCGGCTGGACGGCGGCTCGCGAACTATCTCAAGGTGATGACGCTGGAAGCCCAGACCATCGCACGCGCCTGCGGCAAGAACAGCCTGCACAATCTCGAGCCCGAGGATCTCGTCGCGCTCTCGATCGAAGCCGCCGCCATGGCCGGCGTGCCTTTGGCCGGCACCAACTGGATACCGGGAAAGAACGGCTTCTAGGACAAACTTCCAAGACACATAAGCGAGGAACTACATAATGGGGAACGATCTCGCCGCATTCGCCAAGGAGAACGGCGTCAAATATTTCATGATCTCCTACACGGACCTGTTCAGCGGGCAGCGTGCCAAGCTGGTGCCGGCGCAGGCGATCGCCGACATGCAGAAGGACGGTGCAGGATTTGCCGGCTTCGCGACATGGCTTGACCTGACGCCGGCGCATCCGGACATGCTGGCGGTGCCGGATCCGGCTTCAGTCATCCAATTGCCATGGAAGAAGGACGTCGCCTGGGTAGCCGCCAACTGCATCATGGAGGACAAGGAGGTTAACCAGGCACCGCGCAACACGCTGAAGCGGCTGATCGACGAAGCCGCCCGCGACGGCATGCATGTCAAGACGGGCGTCGAAGCCGAGTTCTTCCTGATCTCGCCCGATGGCAAGGCGATCTCCGACGAATACGATACAGCCTCGAAACCCTGCTACGACCAGCAGGCGGTGATGCGGCGCTACGACGTCATCGCCGAGATCTGCGACCATATGCTGGCGCTGGGCTGGGGCCCGTACCAGAACGACCACGAGGACGCCAACGGCCAGTTCGAGATGAACTGGACCTTCGATCACGCGCTGGCGACCGCCGACAAGCACTCCTTCTTCAAGTTCATGGTCAAGTCGATCGCCGAAAAGCACGGCCTGCGCGCGACGTTCATGCCCAAGCCCTTCCAGGGCCTGACCGGCAATGGCTGCCATGCGCACATCTCGGTGTGGGACGAGACAGGCAAGACCAATGTCTTTGCCGACAATTCGGAAGAACTCGGCCTGTCCGCCAAGGGCAGGAACTTCCTCGGCGGCATCATGAAGCATGCCTCGGCGCTTGCCGCGATCACCAATCCGACGGTCAATTCCTACAAGCGCATCAACGCGCCGCGCACCATTTCGGGCGCCACCTGGGCGCCAAACACGGTCACCTGGACCGGCAACAACCGCACGCACATGGTGCGCGTGCCGGGACCCGGCCGCTTCGAATTGCGCCTGCCGGACGGCGCCGCCAATCCCTACCTCCTGCAGGCCGTCATCATCGCTGCCGGCCTCGACGGCATCCGCTCGAAGGCCGACCCCGGCAAGCGCTACGACATCGACATGTACCAGCTCGGCCATACGGTCACGGATGCGCCGAAACTGCCGCTCAACCTGCTCGACGCGCTGCGCGAGTTCGACAAGGACAAATCGCTCAAGGCGGCGCTGGGTGAGGAATTCTCGTCGGCATATCTAAAGCTGAAGCAGCAGGAATGGAATTCCTATGCTTCGCACTTCACGCAGTGGGAGCGCGACCACACGCTGGATATCTGACCGTCCTGTAGTGGAGCATGATGTCGTCCGAAAACCGCTTCACACTTTTCGGCATCATGCTCTAGCGGTGCGAGCGACCTCGGAATGAACTGATGAAATATTCTATCTTCTCGCTCGCCCGCGCCGCCCTTTCCGGCCACAAGAACTGGCAGCCGACCTGGCGCGACGCGGCGCCCAAGGACCGCTATGACGTGATCATCATCGGCGGCGGCGGCCACGGGCTCGCCACCGCCTGGTTTCTCGCCAGCGAGTTCGGCATCCGCAACGTCGCGGTGCTGGAGAAGGGCTGGATCGGCTCCGGCAATGCCGGCCGCAACACCACCATCATCCGCTCCAACTACGGGCTGCCCGGCAACACCGGCTTCTACGAATTGTCGATGAAGCTGTGGGAGCGGATGGAGCAGGACCTCAACTACAACGCGATGGTCAGCCAGCGCGGCGTGCTCAACCTCTATCACTCCGACGCGCAGCGCGATGCCTTCGCCCGGCGCGGCAACACCATGCGCATCAACGGCATCGATGCGGAGCTGCTCGACCAGGCGGCGCTGCGCAAAATGCTGCCGTTCCTGAATTTCGACAATGCGCGCTTCCCCGTGCAAGGTGGACTGCTGCAACGCCGCGGCGGCACGGCGCGGCATGATGCCGTGGTGTGGGGCTACGCGCATGCGGCGAGCGAACTCGGCGTCGACATCATCCAGAATTGCGAGGTTACCGGCTTCGCGCGCAACGCCAACGGCAAGGTCACCGGCGTCGAGACATCGCGCGGCAAGATCGGCGCCGGCAAGGTCGGCATGGCGGTGGCGGGCTCCTCGTCACGGGTCGCGGCTATGGCAGGTCTTCGCCTGCCGATCGAGAGCCATGTGCTGCAGGCCTTCGTCTCCGAAGCGATCAAGCCGCTGATCCCCGGGGTCATGACCTTCGGCGCCGGACATTTCTATGTCAGCCAGTCGGACAAGGGCGGGCTGGTCTTCGGCGGCGACATCGACGGATACAATTCCTATGCACAGCGCGGCAATCTGCCGGTGGTGGAGGATGTCTGCGAAGGCGGCATGGCGCTGATCCCGATGATCGGCCGCGTGCGGCTCTTACGCCAGTGGGGCGGCATCATGGACATGTCGATGGACGGCTCGCCGATCATCGACAAGAGCTCGGTGGACGGCCTCTACATCAATGCCGGCTGGTGCTATGGCGGCTTCAAGGCGACGCCCGGCTCCGGCTTCGTCTTCGCCCATCTCATCGCCCGCGATCAATCGCACAAGGAAGCAGCACTCTTCCGCCTCGACCGCTTCCAGCGTGGCGCCATGATCGACGAGAAGGGCCAGGGCGCCCAACCGAACCTGCATTAGGGATTGAGCAGGATGTTATCCAAAAACCGCTTCACACTTTTTGGCATCATGCATTGAAGACCCAGCCATGCGCATAGTCTGTCCCTTCTGCGGCGAACGCGAACTCGGCGAGTTCACCTATCTCGGCGACGCCAAGCCGCAACGGCCGGCGGCCGATGCCGGCGAAGACGCGGTCTACGACTACGTCTATCTGCGCGACAACATTGCCGGCCCGATGAGCGAGCACTGGTACCATGGCGGCGGCTGCCGGGCCTGGCTGAAGGTCACCCGCAACACGCTGACGCATGAGATTTCGGCCGTCGAGCCGGCGGCGGGCGCAGGCGCCGCCAAGGTTGGTGCGTGATGCGCGGCGATCAGGCAAACCGGCTGAACAATGGCGGTCTCATTGACCGCTCGGCTGCGCTCAACTTCCGCTTCGACGGCAAGACCCTTTTCGGCTTCAAGGGCGACACGCTGGCTTCCGCGCTGGTCGCCAATGGCGTCAAGCTCGTCGGCCGCTCGTTCAAATATCATCGTCCGCGCGGTATCCTGACCGCCGGCTCCGAAGAGCCCAACGCGTTGGTCGAATTGCGCAGCGGCCCAAGGCGTGAGCCAAATACAAAAGCGACAACGGCCGAGCTCTATGAGGGCCTGGAAGCGGCCAGCCAGAATCGCTGGCCGTCGCTCAATTTCGACGTCATGTCGGTCAACCAGCTGTTCGCGCCGATCTTCGTCGCCGGCTTCTACTACAAGACCTTCATGTGGCCAGCGAAATTCTGGGAAGCGATCTATGAGCCTGCGATCCGGCGCGCCGCGGGCCTTGGCCGCGCGGCCCAGGTTTCCGATCCCGACCATTATGACAAGGTCTGGGCGCATTGCGATGTGGTGATCGCGGGTTCCGGCCCGGCAGGCCTGGCGGCGGCCCTTGCCGCCGCGCGCTGCGGCGCGCGCGTCATCCTGTGCGAGGAGGATTTTGTCCTCGGCGGACGCCTGCTTGCCGATAGCGGCATGATCGACGGATTGCCGGCCGCCGAATGGGTTGCGCGCGCGGTTGCCGAGCTTTCGGCGATGCCGGATGTGCGCATCATGACGCGCACGACTTTGTTCGGTGTCTATGACGGCGGCACCTATGGCGCGATCGAGCGTGTCAACGACCATTTGCCGACACCGCCCGAGCATCAGGTGCGCCAGCGGCTATGGCGGATCGTGGCCAAGCGCTGCGTCGTCGCGGCCGGCGCGATCGAACGCCCGATCGTCTTTGCCGGCAACGACACCCCGGGCGTGATGATGGCATCGGCCATGCGCAGCTACATCAACCGCTACGCAGCCACGCCGGCGCGGCGCATCGCGCTGTTCACCAACAATGAGGATGGCTGGCGCACCGCCGAGACGGCGATCGCGGCCGGACTGCAGGTTGCCGCGGTGATCGACGCGCGGCCGGACGTTTCGCCGGCCCACCGCTTGCTTGCAAGCAAAGGCGGCTTTCCGGTGCTGCACGGCGCCGTCGCCGGCGTCGACGGCGGCAAGGGCGGGGTGCGCAAGATTTCCGTCTCGCTGACCGGCGGCGCGCGCGCCGAGGTCGAGGCGGACGGGCTCGCCGTCTCGGGCGGCTGGAACCCGGCGGTCGGCCTCACCTCCTACCACCGCGGCAGGCCGAAATGGCGCGACGACATTGCCGCCTTCGTGCCGGATGGCGCACCGCCCGGCATGGTGGCGGCAGGCGCGGCCAACGGCGCCTTCGGACTTGGCGCCTGCTTGCGCGAAGGGTTTGAAGCCGGCGCTGCCGCCGCGCGCGATGCTGGACGCAGCGGCAATATCGGATCGATGCCGGTCGCGGATGACGACGCTTTCTCGCTGACGCCGCTCTGGCATGTCGCCGGCAAGGGCAAGGCCTTTGTCGACCAGCAGCACGACGTCACCGCTTCCGATGTCGAGCTGGCGCAGCGCGAGGGTTTTCAATCGGTCGAGCATCTGAAGCGCTATACGACGCTCGGCATGGCGACCGACCAGGGTAAGACGTCGAATGTCGCCGGCCTCGCCATCATGGCGGCGGTCAGCGGCAAGTCGATCCCCGAGACCGGCACGACGATCTACCGGCCGCCTTACGTGCCAGTTGCCATCGGCGCCTTTGCCGGCCACCATCGCGACGAGAATTTCCATGCGACGCGGCTGACGCCCTCGCATCACTGGGCGGCCGAACAGGGCGCCGTCTTCGTCGACACCGGGCTGTGGAAGCGCGCGCAATGGTATCCGCGCGCGGGCGAGAAGAACTGGCTGGAATCGGTGACACGCGAGGTCAAGGCGGTGCGCAGCGGCGTCGGCTTCTGCGACGTCTCGACGCTCGGCAAGATCGACGTGCACGGGCCCGACGCAGGCGCCTTCCTCGACCGCGTCTACATCAACGCCTTCTCCAGCCTCGCCGTCGGCAAGGCGCGCTACGGGCTGATGCTGCGCGAGGATGGCATCGTCTATGACGACGGCACGACTTCGCGGCTCGCCGATGACCATTACTTCCTCACCACCACGACGGCCAAGGCCGGGCTGGTGATGCAGCACCTGGAATTCTGCCGCCAAGTGCTGTTCCCCGAGCTCGACGTGCAACTGACCTCGGTCTCCGACCAATGGGCGCAGTTCTCGATCGCCGGACCAAGGACGCGCGATCTGCTGAAAGAGATCGTCGATCCGGCCGAGGACCTGTCGAACGAAGGCTTTCCGTTTATGGGCGCGCGCGAGGTCAAGCTGCGCGGCGGCCTGAAGGCTAGGCTGTTCCGCATCTCCTTCTCCGGCGAGATGGCGTTCGAGATTTCGGTGCCGGCGCGCTATGGCGAGGCCATGGCGCGCAATCTGATGATTGCGGGAAAACCGTTCGGGGTGACGCCTTACGGCACCGAGGCGCTGGGCGTGATGCGCATCGAAAAAGGCCATGTCGCCGGGCCGGAACTCAACGGCACCACCACGGCGGGCGATCTCGGCCTCGGCAAGATGATGTCGACCAAGAAGGATTTCATCGGCCGCGTCATGGCCGGCCGCGAGGCGCTCGTCGCGCCGAACCGGCAGGTGGTCGTCGGCATCAAGCCGACCGACAAGGCGCGCCGCCTGCGTTCCGGCGCGCATATCATTCCAAAGGGCGAGACCCCCGGCCCCGACAACGACCAGGGCTATGTCACCTCGGTCTGTTTCTCGCCGGTGCTCGACCAGTGGATCGGGCTGGGCCTCGTCGAGCGCGGCCGCGAGCGCACCGGCGAGATCGTGCGCGCGCACGACCCGCTGCGCGGCGAGGACTATGATGTCGAGCTCTGCAATTCCGTCTTCTACGATCCGGATGGAGGGCGCCAGCGTGGCTGAGTTTTCCTGGGAGGTTCGCAGCCCGCTCGACCGCGCGCTGGTCACCGGCTCTTATGGCGCGCAAGGCGACGCCGGCGTGTCGCTGACCGAGATCCGCAATTTCGATCTCGTCCAGGTGATGGCGCGGCGCGGCAAGGCCGGCGAGACGGCGAGGGCCGCGCAGGCGCGCTTCGGCATCGCCGCGCCGGAAACGCCCAAGACGGTCGATACTGCCGACGCGACGCTGATCTGGTCGGGACCGGACCAATTGCTGGTGCTGTCCAAAGGCGGCAAGCATACGATCGAAGCACTTGCGCCGGTCTTCGTGGGTTCGGCCTCGCTTTCCGACCAATCGCATGCGCGGGTGCTGATCAGCATATCCGGAGAGAAGGCGCGCACGATGCTGGCCAAGCTGTCTTCGATCGACCTGCACCCCGATGTTTTCGGCGTGGGTGCCGCGGCGGCCACGTCGATGGATCACACCAGTGTCACGCTGTGGCGCGGCAAGGATCGGGTGGATGGACAGGCGGTGTTCAATCTCCTGGTGTTTGCAACCTTCGCTGAGAGCCTCTGGCACACCATCCTCGACTCCGCCGCCGAGTACGGCGTGACGATCGGCCATTCGGAAGACGTGGCATAGCGATGCGCGACTCCCCTTCTCCCCTTGTGGGAGAAGGTGGATCGGCGCGATAGCGCCGAGACGGATGAGGGGTGTTTCAGCGGAGTGAGACGCTGGCTTTCCCTGGAGCACCCCTCATCCGGCCGCTTCGCGGCCACCTTCTCCCACAAGGGGA
>NZ_VFWS01000440.1:0-1315 GCF_006443065.1 Mesorhizobium sp. B1-1-5
ATGCGCGCCGGCGAGCTCGACCTATTTCGGAGCAAGGGCGACCGGCACGACGACCACGCCGTCATCGTCGGCGACGATGATATCGCCAGGGATGACCAGCACGTTCGAGCAGGCGATGGGAACGTTGACGGCGAACGGCACGATGTTGGTTTGGGCGTGGAAATTCGGCGTGACGTCCCTCACCCAGATGCCGATGTCCAAAGCCGCCGCCTGGGCGGAATCGCGGATGCAGCCGTCGACAACCACGCCGGCCCCGCCGCGCCCGGCGAAATAGGTCAGCATCATCTCGCCGAAGATGCCGCTTCCCAGATCGCCGCGCGCATCGACCACCACCATGTCGCCCGGCTGCGTGGGATAGAGCACGTGACGGTGTAACTGCCGCTCCGGCTCCTCATATTCGGTCTCGTTGTAGAGATCCTCGCGCTTCGGCATGCACTGGAGCGTGAGAGCAGGCCCCGCCGCCGTGCGGCCCAGCCTCAATGGACGCGGGCCCCGTATCTGCGGGTCGCGAACGCCCATCTTGTGGTAGAGTTCGCTGGCCAGCGTCGCCGAGCCGATCGCCGCAAGCGCATCGACCAATTGTCTCGGCGGCCGCGAAATGTCCGATATCGCCGGTATCTGATCAGCTGCCATTCCGTATCCTCCGATTGCGCGGCGAGGTCCCTGACCCCACCGATCGTCACTCAGTTGCGTATCCCGTCGTCGAAGCCGTCGAGCGTTCTGGGTGCATGTCCGCCATTCAGCCGCGGACGGCACCGGTGGTGAGACCCTTGACCAGCAGCCCCTGGGCAAACCAGACAACCACCAGGGTCGGGATGACCATCAGGACGCCGGCTGCCGACATCGCGCCCCAGTCGATGCCGAATTGCGAGACGAAGTTGGTGAGCCCGACCGGCAGAGTCTGCGCGGCCTTGCTGGAGGTCAGGGTCAGGGCAAGCAGCAGGTCGTTCCAGGTGAAGAGGAAGGTGATGACCGCGCTGGCGCCAATACCAGGAGCAATCAGCGGCGTCACGATCTGGACCAGCGTGCGCACCGTGCCGGCGCCGTCCGACTGGGCAGCCTCCTCGATCTCTTTCGGCACGTCCTGGATGAAGCCCAGAAGCAGCCAGATGGCGACAGGCAGTTTGGCCGCCGTATGGCTCAGGATCAGCGCCCAGATGGTGTCGAGAATGCCCATGGCGGCAAACACGGCAAAGAGCGGAATGGCAAGCGCTATGACCGGGATCATGCGCATGATCAAAAGCATCCCGAAAATCAGCATGGCGCCCGGCATCCTGAAACGCGACAAGGCATAGGCGCAAGGAATGGCCAGCAG
>NZ_VFWS01000441.1:0-1310 GCF_006443065.1 Mesorhizobium sp. B1-1-5
ATCCACGCCTTCGGCCCCCTGTTCAGGGACGGTCGAACCATCCTTGTCGTCAACGACGGGCATGAGGCGTGCCTGCGGCTCGTGATCGAACACCGCACTGTCGGCTGTTCCGGGTAATTTAGCGTTTTCTACCCTACCGCCGTAGCAACCTTGCGCCGCGACTTCTCGATCGCGGAAAAACGCTTCAGGAAGGCATTCTGTGCCCAGGTTACCGAGCGCGGCGTGAAATCGAAGCGCTCGGCACTGAAGCCGCGTGGACGACCGAAGAACTCGGTCGCCTCCGCGGTCGAAAAGCCGGCGAGCAGCGTTGCCTCGAAATAGGCGGCGATCTGGTCCGCGCGCGTGATCTCCTTGCGCAGGCCGGCGCCTGGTTCCGGCGGTAGCGAGAAGCGCAGATGGATGGCGCGCTGCAAGCGCAGTTCACAGTCCTTATAACTGCCGCCCATCACCGATTTGAACGGCGAGATCATGTCGCCGATTACATATTCGGGCGCATCGTGCAGCAATGCCACAAGCCGGGCGTCCGCCGGCGCATCGGGCATCAGGTCGCAAAACAGCGCTTCCACCAGCAACGAATGCTGGGCGACCGAGAAGGCGTGCTCGCCGCGGGTCTGGCCGTTCCAGCGCGCGACGCGGGCGAGCCCGTGGGCGATGTCCGAAATCTCGATATCGAGGGGTGAGGGGTCGAGCAAGTCGAGCCGGCGGCCGGACAGCATGCGCTGCCAGGCGCGTGGCGGCGCACCGATGCGGTCGGCCGCCATCAGGCCTCCTCCGTGCCGGCGGCTTCCTGGGGAAAGCTGAATTTGGCGAAAGGTGGAATGGCAACCGTAACCGGCACGTCTCCGGCCAGGATCGGCTGGCCGGCGTCGAGCGCTGTCTTGACCCTGTCGATACGGGCGATGCCGAGGCCGATCGTGCCGGCATTCGAGCCGAGAGTGCCCACCGATCGCCCGTCGACGGTCAATTCGGCGCCGGCCTCAGGCAAGGCCCGTTCGGCCCTGACGATCAGCACCCGCCGCCTTGCCGTGCCACGATGCTGCATGCGCGAGACGACCTCCTCGCCGCCATAGCAGCCTGTCCTGAAGCCGACGCCACCGGTCTCGTCGAGCAGCACGTCATGCGGGAAGGCGTCGCCGAGCTGGTAGTCGGTGCCGCTCTCGGCAATGCCATGCGCGATGCGCAAGGCCTGCCATGCGGCACCGTCGTCAGTCTCTTGAGCGCTGCCATAGGAGCGGGTGACGCTTTCATCGCGAAAGCGCCGGTCGGCCAGCACGGTTGAATCCTTTTGTGAGGGAGCTGACTCATTTCCC
>NZ_VFWS01000442.1:0-1306 GCF_006443065.1 Mesorhizobium sp. B1-1-5
AGAGACCGCCATGTCCGTTCGAATCCTGTTGCCGACCGTGGCTGCCATGCTTGCCGCCACCGGCCTGGCCGAAGCCCGGCCCGACAGCCGCGCCATGAGCTGCGCGCAAATCCGCGCCATGATCCACAGCCACCGCGCCGTCGTGCTGACCACCGGCCCCAATACCTATGACCGCTATGTCAGGCAGTTCGGCAATGAATGCGATTGGCCCGAAGTGCCGATGTCGGCCTATATCCCGGCCCGCGACGGGCACTGTCCGGTCTACCGCTGCGAGGAGCCGGTCAACAATTTCCCGAATTGACCGGTCGGCCAGGCGCCGGCATCGACGTTCGGGGATTGCCGCATCCCTGCCTGAAACCATTCCGAGGGGGCCGCGTTGACGCGTGGGGGGGCCGCCACAGGAGATGCCCATGACCGTCAACTGCCACGTATCCATCGACAACCGGCCTCAATCGATCGAGGCCGTTTTCCAGGCCGTGCCCCGGATCGGCGAGAGCGTTTCGCTGTCCGTCGACGGAAACGCCCAGGACCTGCGCGTTTCGCGTGTCGTGCATGTGCCCGACGGCTCGCTCGAAGGAGCTGCGATCATCGTCGAGGTGACGGCCAACATCCTCTAGCCCCCTGAATCCGCAAATGCGGCGCGCCTTGGCCACGGCGGCGGCTTTCAGATGCCTAAGCCGATCGTCTGGCCGGCGTCTTCCATAGGGTGCTGCGGCACGATGATCGACGCCAGCGGCGCGTTCAGCGTCCATCTGAAATAGCCGGGCGAGCGCTCGATCACGGCGGACCCGCCGAGCGACTGCGGCGCCACCCTTTGCAGGACAACGGTGCCGAACCCCTTGCGCGTGGTGTCGTCGCGCTCGTCGCCGCCGCTATAGGGGGGCGACCGCTCCTCCCAGACAAGTTGGAATTCGCGTTCGGCCAGAGCGTCGTCGCTCATGCTCCAGGTCACCTCGACCCGGCCGGAATCGCTGGCGAGCGCTCCATACTTGGACGAATTGGTGCCGAGCTCGTGGAAAGCCATGCCGAGATTCTGCACCGCATTCGACTGCAAGGTCAGCAGCGGTCCCGAAAGCAGTATCTGCTCCTCGCGGCCGAACGGTTTGAGATGTTCCTGGACCAGGTCGAACAGGCTGGCTCCCGCCCAGTTCGAGGTGACCAGCAGATCGTGCGAGCGTGACAGCGCCATGATGCGGGCGCGGATCATCTCCTCGAACTCGCGCGGGTCCTGCGAGCGCTTGCTGGTTTCCCTGACCATCGACAGGATCACCGCAAACTGGTTCTTGACGCGATGGTTGACCTCGCG
>NZ_VFWS01000443.1:0-1306 GCF_006443065.1 Mesorhizobium sp. B1-1-5
CCTCCAGCTCCGCGCGGTTGGAACCGACGACGGTCCAGAAGGTCAGCGATATCTTCTTGTTGGAGGGCACGCGAACCTGGCGGCGCAGCGAGGCGACGGGATCGAGGGTGAAGCCGGAATGGCCGCCAAGCCGGGCGCCCGGATCGAACGCCGCAGCGTCGACGATGGTGCGGCCGCGGCCGATGAAGGCGCGCCTGTCGGTCTCGGCTTCGGCGTCGCGCGCCGGACCGGACGGGTCGGTGACGAAATGCACCATCGTCACGTCTGGCTCGCTAGTCTCACGCTTGCGCCGCGTGGCGAAGATCGCCCCATTGTTGGGGGCAATTTCGGTCTCCACGAACATTTTCGAGAAGGCGGGATGGGCATTGTCAGATACCTCCAGGCCCAGCACGAGCTCGGCGAAGGAGGTCACTTCGATGTGGCGGTCGGTCGGTCCCTCGTTGAACAGCGTCACGCGCCGGCCTTCGCCATTGCCTTCCGAGATGACGATGCATTCGACCTCGGAGCGCAGCGTGCCGACCAGTTTGACGAAGCTCGCCTTGTCGTCGGAGAACAGCGTCTGGGTGCGCTCCTCGGCCGCGCGCTTGGGCTCCGCCGTCGCCGACCACCAATCACCAGTGCCGGCGTCGCGCAGGAAAATGTAGGAGCCGAGCCGGTCCTCGGTCGGGTCCGGCTGCCAGCGCGTGACGGACAGATCGCCCCACCGGCTGTAGCCGGAGCCTGGCGCGGTGACCATCACCGAATAGCGGCCGTTCGACATCACGTTGGTCGAACGCAGCGCCCGCACAGGATCGAGCACGATGCGGGTGTCGGGACTCTCGGTTTCGGTCTCGTCCTTCGCCCGTTCGTCCGCCTCGGTCCTGACGGTCGCGGTCGGGATGTCGCGCGGCGCCCTCTCCTGGAGCAGAAGATCGGCCGACTCGATGACCGGATCGCTGTGGAAACGGTCGCGCAGGCGCCCATCGAAAATGGCATCGGCCACCGCCGCGATCGACATGCCGGAATGGTGGGCCATGTAGTTCTGCACGACGACGTGATCGGTGCCTTCCGGCACGCGCTGCGGCGTGAAATCGACCGCGTCGTAGTAACCATGGCGGCCAAGCGCGCCGAGTTCCCGCAGGCGCGCTAGGTTCTGCACCGCTTCACGCGGGTTGAACTGCGCGGCCAGCACGGTGGCGTAAGGCGCGATCACCGTGTTCTGGCCAAGACCGCGCTTCAGCCCGAGACCGGGCACGCCGAAATTGGTGTACTGGTAGGTCAGCTCGCGGTCGCGGGCGTTGTAGGCCGCTTCCGAAATGCCCCAGGG
>NZ_VFWS01000444.1:0-1301 GCF_006443065.1 Mesorhizobium sp. B1-1-5
CCTCACTCGCTGACGATTTGCCCGGCATGTGGCCCTATTCGTGGCAAAAGCTGCCCTTCAACAAGAAGAAGGCTACCAAGTCGGACAAGGCGAAGAGCGGCGCAGTTGTCGGCCTGAAGTACGACGGCACCATAGAGATCACCTATGGCGTCGTGAAGCCGTCGGCCGAGAAATCGAGGGCGGCGAAGGGCGACGCGCCGAAGGAGAAAGCGGCGGCGACGATCTCCAACGCGATGACGCATCGCCTGTCGATCCAAGCCACGAAGGCGGCCAGCAAGGCTATCGCCGAGGAACCGCTCCTCGGTCTGGTAGCGCTGCTTGCCGGTTTTCTTGGCGGCATCCATCACGGTCCCGTCAAGGTCTCAATGAGCGGCATCGGTGGTGGCATTCCGCACGGTGAGCAGGAATCGTATTCGGGTGCGTTCGCACGCCTGTCGGCGATGTCAGATCCCGATCTGTTCAAGGTGGCCGCCGGGCTCGCCAGTCGTGCGCTCGACATGCAGTGCCACAACACTGGCAACCTGCCGTTCGATAGAGGCGCAAAGGAGCTTGCAGCCGCAATTGACGCTTCTCACATGACGGCCGCGCTGCGCGAGGCCTTCGACGCGGCCGACTACTTCGGGGGCGTCTCCAAACCGATCGTCATCACCGCGATCCGCGAGGCCCTCAATGAGGATGAGGCGCGCAAGGCCGAGAAGCTGAAGAAAGCAGAGCTCACCGCCTTCGCGCTCGCCAACGTGCCGAAGACCGGCTGGCTCCCGCCGGAGTTGCGCGCGCCAACCTACAGCGGCCCGGGCGCGATCCCGGCCCTCGCTGAGGCGCCACCAACAGCGCCCGACGACGACGATCTCGTCGACGAGGACGAAGATGAGATGGAGGAGGCCTGATCGAATGGGCCAGGCCGTCGATTTCCCAGCAAGCAACATGAAAGCTCGGCGCCCCGGTGGGCGCCGAGAACGTCTGTCTTCTGAAACGGTGATGCGCGGCTTTCTCGCTGATTATGGCGGGACGTGGAGGGTCGAGCGGTGAATATATCATCCAGCAAAAGCGGCCGTTTTCCCCCGATTGAATCCTGCGTTGATGACTTCCGTGAAGTCGGGTGGCTCAATCCCATCCGGACCATGTCCTGGGGTTTGGCGGAACAGCGCCCACAGGATCAGCGGTCGGTCTCGCTCATCCGCCTTCCCCTTCTCTGTGAGCAGAATATAGGTGTCGAGCATCGTCTCACGCTGGCGGGCATCATCCATCAGAAGCATAGAGCGCATAAAGAAACGCATTACGGCTTTAAGTACCCACAGATA
>NZ_VFWS01000445.1:0-1300 GCF_006443065.1 Mesorhizobium sp. B1-1-5
CTGCTTCAGAGCGTCGCGAGCGCATGCGGTCGACGAACGTGTTGTGGACGATGGACAGCAGCCAGGCGCGCAAATTTCCGCCCGAGCGGAAGGTGCCGCGCCGCTCATAGGCGCGCACAAGAGCGTCATGCACGAGATCCTCGGCATCGGCACCGTCGCGCGTCAGCGAGCGCGCGTAACGCCTGAGCGAACCGAGTTGTCCGACGATATCGAAGCGTGGCATCGACCGTTTCATGCCCTGTTTACGGAACATGTGGGGGTTTTAATCCCGGCCCTGCAGATTTTTTCGCGAAACGCCGCAGATATGCAGCCGCGGAGGTGGCTCGCAGCGATGCCAGGCTATGCGATTCAGGCTGGCGCGAGTTAAAACCGCTGGTGCAAGGGGTTCGATTTGCGTATCACTCCGCCGCGCCAACGGAACCATGCAGATGTTTGAAAACCTTCAGCCGGCTGCCGCCGACAAGATCCTTGCCCTGATCGGCCTCTATCGTGCCGATCCTCGACCCGACAAGGTCGACCTCGGTGTCGGCGTCTACAAGGATCGCGACGGCAAGACGCCGGTCATGCGGGCCGTGCGCGAGGCGGAGAAGCGGCTGCTGCAGGGTCAGGACACCAAGACTTATCTCGGCCTCGCCGGCGACACCGGGTTCAATACCGTGATGGCCAGGCTCGCCTTCGGTGCGGACGCAGACATGACGCGGATCCGTGCCGCGCAGGCGCCGGGCGGCTCCGGCGCGTTGCGGCTGGTGGCCGAGCTTTTGAAGCGAACCCGCGCCGATGCGACGGTCTGGTTGTCCGATCCCACCTGGCCGAACCACATGCCAGTGATGCGCGCCGCCGGGCTGCAAATCCGTGAATATCCCTATTTCGACGCGACATCGGGCGCCGTTCGCTTCGACGACATGCTGGCAGCACTGCGCACGGCGAAGGGCGGCGACGTGGTGCTGCTGCATGGCTGCTGCCACAACCCGACCGGCGCCAACCTCGATGTCGCGCAGTGGGCCAAGGTCACCGATCTCGTCGTCGAGCGCGGCCTGCTGCCGTTTGTCGACATTGCCTATCAGGGCTTTGGCGATGGCCTCGAGGCCGATGCCGGCGGACTGCGGCTGCTGGCCGAAAAAGTTCCGGAAATGGTCGTCGCGTCCAGCTGCTCGAAGAACTTCGCCGTCTACCGCGACCGTGTCGGCGCGGCGATGATCCTGGCCAGGGACAGCGCGCAGGCCGACGTGGCGCTGGGCCAGATGCTGTCGGCGGCTCGTGCCATGTATTCGATGCCGCCGGACCACGGCGCAGCGGCAGT
>NZ_VFWS01000446.1:0-1299 GCF_006443065.1 Mesorhizobium sp. B1-1-5
TCGCCGATATTGGCGGCGTTGAGCCCACCGGAAAGCATGTAATCGAGCCCGGCGTCAAGGCCGGTCAGGATGCGCCAGTCGAACGCAACGCCATTGCCGCCCGGCAACTCGGAGCCCTTCGGCGGCTTGGCGTCGAACAGGAACCGGTCCGCGACCCCGACGACCGGTTTGATGCGCTCGAGATCGGCGGCTTCGCTGAGCGGCAGCGCCTTCATGACCGGCAGGTCATAGCGGGCTTTCAGTTCGGCCACCCGTTCGGGCGTTTCCGAGCCGTGCAGCTGCAGCATGTCCGGGCGCATGCTGTCGATGATGTCGTCCAGGAAGGTGTCGTTGGCGTCGACGGTAACGGCAACCGCCAAAGCCTTGCCGCGCGCCGCTTCGCGCAACCGCCCGGCTGCAGCCGGTTCGATGTAACGCGGGCTCTTGGCAAAGAAAATGAAGCCGACATGGCTGGCGCCGCCGGCCAGCGCCGCGGCCATTGCCTGGTCGGTCTTCAAGCCGCAGATTTTGACGTCGAGTGCCATGGCGCGGGAATTGACATGAAATCGAGGCAGAGTCGAGAAAAAGCATGTTGTTTGCCGGCAGGGCCAAAGGCGCTACCTATCATGGGAAAGCATGCAAGGCGGGAGAACATCATGACTGACAGAACCGTTGCCGAACTCAGGCAGAAGATCGCGCAAGCGCGCGAGGTGATCGCGCATTTGATGGACAAGGCCGCCTTCAACGGCGCCGAGGCGCATCGGGCGCTCGATTATTTCGACACCGACGCCTTCGATCGGAATTTTTTACCGTGGCCGCATCATAGCGAAGAGGGGCTGCGGCCTGAAGAGCTGAACGCCGCGAATGACGATTGAGTTCGTGCGGCCAGTAAGAACGTAAACGCTGGCGCGACAGGAGGTGTGAAGGATCACCACGCAACAGCTATCCTCAGGCACCGTGCGACGCTTCGCGATTGCGCTACTCGAAAACGATCGCCTGCAGGGCGCCGCCATTGCGCTTCAGCCAGTCCTTGCAGCGGTCGGTGTCGGGACAGAGCTTTTCGCACAATTTCCAGAATTTCGGGCCGTGGTTCATCTCTTTCAGATGCGCTACTTCATGCGCGACGAGGTAGTTGATGACGGGTGGCGGCGCCATCATGATGCGCCAGGAAAAGGACAAATTGCCTTCGGAAGTGCACGAGCCCCAGCGGCTGGACGTGTCCTTGTAGCGGATCGCCTTGGCGCGCTTGCCAAGCGCCTCGGTGTGCCAGGCCACCAGCTTCTCGATCTACTACTTGGCCTCGCGATTCAAAAAATCGGC
>NZ_VFWS01000447.1:0-1299 GCF_006443065.1 Mesorhizobium sp. B1-1-5
ACTCCGTCGGTCAGCAGCGCCACGCAGATGATCAGCCAGAGTGCAGAATAGGTGTAGGTTTCCAACTGGCCAAGGCCTCTCCACAAGCCGATGAACTCGCCCTTGAACAGGCGCCGCACCGACAACGTGGCATAGGCGAAGGCAAGCAGTGCCGCAACCAGCGCCAGCATGGCGGCATACCATTTCGGCCGCTTGTTGCGGGCATAGAGCGCAAGCCCTCCGGCCGCGACCGCCGGCAGCAGATAAGCGAGGAACAACAGGTTGAAGACCGGGATCTGCCCGGTCGACTCGTCGGTGAAAAGCGGGTTCAGCACCAGCGACCGAAATCACGCACGCCGCCATGGACCCGTAGCGTAGCACGGAACTTGGCGAGCGCCTGTCGATGGCCACGAGTATGGCGCCGGCGCCGATCGCGATCAGCGTGTAGATGGCCTGTTCGGCAAGTGTGGGCGCATCGCTGTTGAGGACACCGCCATGCATGGCGTGGCGCACCAGCATGGCAAGCGTCAGCAGTGCAAACAGCGCCGCCGAAGCTTCCATGGCCAGGCGCGGCCGGCCGTCGGTGGTGCGGGCCAGTTGCCAGGCGGCGAAAGCGAAGGCGAGCGCCGGCACGCCATAGCCCGGCAGCAGCCAGTTGAAAACCGGGGGCGTCGACAGGAACCCGGCACCGACGACGGTCGGATCGAAGATGACACGTCCAAGCACCGCCGCGACCGCGCCGACCGAAATCCAGCCGAGCACCGGATAGGAACGCCAGCGTGTGGCCAGCGCCGGCACGATTGCGGCCGCATTAAGCAGGATGGTTGTCCAGCCGGAACTGAAGGCCATATGCAGCATCAGCAGGCCTGCGAGCGCGGCTCCGCCGAGCGCGAAGGATACGGCCGCCCTGCCCTGCAACGGCGGTTGCTCGCCGCGCGCGATCCACTCGCCGCCGGCAGCGAAAACCACGACCAGCAGCGCCGCCACGGCGGCGTAGGCAAGATCGAGGTCGAGATTGCCGAACGTGAACCAGAATGCCTGCAGGACGACCAACGGCACGATGACGCCCCACGCCGCCCATGACGCAGCGCGGAAGTGGGTCGCGGCGGTAAATTTGCGGGCGGCCCAGAAACCGGCGCCGATGAAGACAAGGCCAAGCGCAACACCGATGCGCAAGGTCAGTGCGTTCGATGTAGCCAGGGGCACGGCATCGATGCCCAAGACGTCGCCTGAAAAATCAGAAGCGATCGAAGTCGGCGGGATGATGCCGAGATAGATCAGCACCGTCACCAGTCCCGCCGCATAGAGCAGTGGCAGCGC
>NZ_VFWS01000448.1:0-1298 GCF_006443065.1 Mesorhizobium sp. B1-1-5
CGCCGAGGTGAAGGCCTCATTCGAGGCCGGCATCAAGGAGTACCTCGAGATGCTCGGCAGTTGGGTTGGCGAGCACGACAGCGAAAAGGCCGGCGACAAGGCAATGGCCGTTCTCTCGACAATGGTCGGCGCGGTCATGCTCTCGCGGGTGGTCAACGACCCGGACCTCGCCCAGGCTTTTCTGGACGCGGCGGCCGATCAGGTTCGCGAAACAGTCGCCATCTGAACCATGCGGGCAGCGGCGCCTGATCCATTGCTCGCCGCTCGGACCGAACCGTCGCGCGACTGCGAGGAAGTAACGGATACCGTCCCAGTCGATCATGGAGAAGTTCGCGTCGTCAGGTGAAGCCTCCGGTGCAATTTCGCACCACCGTAATGCGTATCTTCCGACTGCATGGCGCGCTTGGGCACGCCTACCTCTTGGCGTGAGGCAGCGGCGATGCGTCCGCCCCCCGAAGGAGAATTGCGATGAGCTATTCGATCATAGATTTGGGGCTGTTGGCCAGGCGCTGGCCCGTATGTTCGCCCACCAGGAAATGGCGGTGTCCGTGGCAAGAGCCCGGGCTCGGCGTCCTTCGGCACTAGCATTCGGAACGCTGCGCGCGCCCGCGCGGCTTATCTAGCTGAGCGGCATCAGCTGACCTCCGGGCCATCCGTCCGGTCGTCCGGCCGCCTATAATCGGAGATCAAGGGCATGAACATCGAACTCAAGGGCCGCAAGGCCATCGTCACCGGATCGACCGCCGGCATCGGCCGCGCGATCGCCGAAGGGCTCGCGCGCGCAGGCTCCGCCGTCGTCGTCAATGGACGTACGGAAGAGCGGGTCGCCGCGACGCTCCGGGAACTGCGCGCGCTGCTGCCTGACGCCGACCTCACCGGCATTGCCGCCGATCTCGCGACGGCCGAGGGCTCGGCGGCGCTCGCGGCGCAGGCGCCGGATGCCGACATCCTCGTCAACAATGTTGGCACTGCGCGTCCCAATGGCTTCTTCGAGCAGGACGACGCCGCATGGCTCGACCTCTTCCAGCTCAACGTGATGAGCGGCGTGCGCGCCGCGCGCCACTATATGCCGGGTATGGTCGAGCGCGGGTGGGGACGGGTCGTCTTCATCAGCAGCGAGTCCGCGCTCGCCATCCCCAAGGAGATGATCGACTACGGCATGACCAAGACCGCGTTGCTGGCCGTGTCGCGCGGGCTGGCCGAACTTGTCGGTGGCACCGGCGTCACGGTCAACGCTGTCCTGCCGGGGCCGACCGACTCCGAGATTCTTGGCGACTGGATGAAGGCCACCGCGAAGG
>NZ_VFWS01000449.1:0-1298 GCF_006443065.1 Mesorhizobium sp. B1-1-5
CCGCAAAACCGGTTCGCTTCCTGATCAACACCCACATGCATCCCGACCAAATTTTCGGCAATGCGGCATTCCGGGAGATCGGCGCGACCATTGTTGGCCATCGCAATCTGCCGCGTGCCCTCGAGGCGCGTGGAGCGTTCTATCTGCACAAGTATCGCGAACAGGTCGGCGAGGCGCTTATGATGGGAGTCGAGATCGTTTCGCCGGCGATGCTGGTCGACGATCGCCTGGAACTCGACCTCGGCGGGCGCATGCTCGAACTGCGGGCATGGAAGGCTGCGCACACCGACAACGACCTGACCGTCTTCGACCCCGAGACCAGCACGCTCTTTGCCGGCGATCTCGTGTTCATGGGCTCCTTGCCGACGCTCGACGGATCGCTGCTTGGCTGGCTCCGCCAGATGGATGCGCTCGCCGCGATCGGCGCCGCGCGCGTCGTTCCGGGTCATGGTCCGGTACCGGCCGACTGGCCGCAGGCGCTGGCAGGAGAACGGCGCTATTTCGAGATTCTGGCGCGCGATATCCGCAACGCGATCGTCGACGGGACGCCGCTCCGAGAGGCCGTCAAAACCGCCGCCGGAAGCGAACGGGGCAAATGGCACCTGTTCGACGACTACAATGAGCGCAACGCAACAGCTGCTTTTGCTGAACTCGAATGGGAATAGACCACACCGACATGCGCCAGAGATCATGAAGTGGGGCGATTTGCCAACGCGTCGTCAAAGGCATATTCTAAACGCCAGCCTGGGCACCACCTCTGTTGCATTGGTGGAGGCATCGAAATGCAAAATCACGCTTACGCGAGCAGGCAGTTCGCCTTGTCGCTTGCATCGTTCTTGGCCGCAATCATCTTGACCATCGGTACGCTGTTCGGCGTCTCCTCAGCCGCCAACGCACAGCAAACAACGGCTTCTTCGGAGAAGATCTGGGAAGACTTGAAAGGCGACGTGTTCGGCGACCGGGCTATTCTGGTCGACACCGGCGACGTCAGGATCGAAGCGACAAAGCGGGCGCAAGATGCCGCCATCGTGCCTGTCGACATCTATGTCGACCCAGCCAAGGCGCCGGACGGCATCAAATCCGTGACCTTGATCATCGACGCCAATCCTGCGCCGGTGGCGGCAACGTTCCAGATCGGCAAGGACGCCGGCGTGACACATCTGTCGACACGCGTGCGCGTCAACGATTATTCCTATTTGCGTGCCATAGCGGAGACTCAAGGCGGCCAACTCCACATGGCTCAGACCTTCGTCAAGGCGTCAGGCGGCTGCTCCGCCCCTGCGGTCAAGAACCAGGAC
>NZ_VFWS01000045.1:0-37536 GCF_006443065.1 Mesorhizobium sp. B1-1-5
TGCCTATCGCGATCGTCATTCTATGGCGGAGCAAGGGGCGGAGCGACGCGCGAAGACCATAGAATCCATTCCGTGACGTCGAGGCGTTGCCACGGCGCAGAATTCTGCTTCGCGGCGTTCCTCGGCCAAGGTCACGGAATGGATCCTCGGGTCTGCGCTCCGCTTCGCGTCGCTCCGCCCGTGGATGACGACGTCACGGAGGCTTCGGCCAATCGCCAAGGTGTGGCTGATTCCGCGCATGCAATCTGCGTGACCACTATCCAACCGGTCAAGATTTCCGCGCTCGGGAACCGGTTCTGGTCAGAAATCGGTGGCGAGCCCCTTTACCTCCCAGTCGCCGTAGCGGCCGGGCTCCTTGCCGCCGCGACCGCCGATTTCCTTCGGCAACTGCGCTTCCGCCGCTCGATACTTTTGACGACGGGCCTCAGCCTCTGCTAACGCCCGCTGCGCTCCGGGCGTCAGCGTCTTTTGCTGCGCGTCGGTCGCCGCAATCGGTCCGGTTTTGCGTGGTTCTTCGGTCATGTGATACTCCCGCCGATTGAAACGACGACCGGCGTCTCCCATCATATAGCCATGACGACAGAAGGATCGACCCCTATTCGCCACCTCCTCCGCCACCAGACCAGACGGATGAAACGATGAACACGCTTCGCACCGCCATGCTTCTTGCCGCGATGACGGCGCTGTTCATGGGCGTCGGATATCTGATCGGCGGCTCGGGCGGCATGGTCATCGCTCTCTTGTTCGCATCTGGCATGAACCTGTTTAGCTACTGGAATGCCGACAAGATGGTGCTGTCGATGAACGGCGCCTTCGAGGTCGATGAGAAGAGCGACCCCAGATACTATAGGATTGTGCAGGGCCTCGTCCGGCGCGCCGGCCTGCCGATGCCGAGAGTATACAAGATCGATACTCCGCAGCCCAACGCCTTCGCCACCGGCCGCAATCCCGGGAATGCCGCCGTGGCGGCTTCGACCGGTCTCCTGCAGCAGCTTTCCGACGAAGAGGTCGCGGCGGTGATGGCGCATGAGCTTGCCCATGTGCAGCATCGCGACACGCTGACCATGACGATCGTGGCGACGCTCGCCGGCGCCATCTCGATGCTCGGCAATTTTGCCTTCTTCTTCGGCGGCAGCCGCGAGAACAACAATCCACTCGGCTTTGTCGGCGTGCTTGTGGCGATGATCGTTGCGCCACTCGCCGCGATGATCGTGCAGATGGCGGTGAGCCGCACCCGCGAATACGAAGCCGACCGACGCGGCGCCGAGATCTGCGGCAACCCGTTGTGGCTGGCTTCGGCCCTCGCCAAGATCGCACGCGGCGCCGAACAGATCCCCAATGAGGATGCCGAGCGCAATCCGGCGATGGCGCATCTTTTCATCATCAATCCTCTGCATGGCGAGCGCATGGACAATCTGTTCTCGACCCACCCGAACACCGAGAACCGCATCGCCGCGCTGCAGGAGATGGCGCGCGCGATGGGCGGCGCATCGCCGGCCGGCCGGCGCCAGGCTTCTCCGCCACCCATCCAGCCCGAGGAGCCGTCGGCGGGGCCATGGGGCAAGCCGGCGGACCCGCCGCCAGCGGAGGCTGAGCCGCCGCCACCAAAGCCCAATCCCTGGGGCCGTAACCCGACCGGGCCGCGCAATGTCCGGTCGAAGGGTCCCTGGTCGTGACGCCGCCGAGGCGCGGACATTCAGGCAATCCGCAACACAAGGCTGGTGACGAGAACGTCGCCGGCCTTGCCGCCCGCAAGGCGGCGGCGCGGCTGCTTGCCGCCGTTATCGATGCCCGCACGGCGCTGGACGGGTTGACCGACAACGAGCACGGCCATCCGCAATACAAGGCGCTGGACGGCCGCGACCGGGCGCTGGTGCGCGCCATCCTGGTCACGGCGCTGCGCCACCGCATGACCATTGCCGGGCTGCTGTCCAAGCGCCTGGAAAAGCCGCTGCCGGCCAACGCCACGGCGCTCTCGCATATCCTCAATGTCGCCGCCGCGCAGATCCTGTTTCTGGATGTTCCCGACAGCGCCGCCGTCGACCTTGCCGTCACCCACGCCAAGTCCGATCCGCGAACGCTGCGTTTCTCCGGCCTCGTCAACGGCGTGCTGCGTTCGCTGGCCCGCGCCAAGGAGACCGAGCTTGCCCCGGCGCTTGCCGCCACCAGCGAGGCGCCGCAATGGTTTTCGGAGCGGCTGACCGCCGCCTACGGAGCCGACAAGGCGCGCGCCGTCCTCGCCGCCCATCGCCACGAGGCGCCCGTCGACTTCACCGTCAAGGCCGATCCGGCGCTCTGGGCCGAGCGTCTGGGCGGCATCGTGCTGCCGACCGGCACCGTGCGTGTCGAAAAGCTTGCCGCCAATGTCATCGACCTCCCCGGTTTCACCGACGGCGCCTGGTGGGTGCAGGACGCGGCCGCAAGCCTGCCGGCACGCCTGTTCGGCGACATCAGAGGCCAGCGCGTCGCCGACCTTTGCGCCGCGCCCGGCGGCAAGACGGCGCAGCTTATCCTGGCCGGCGCCGAGGTGACCGCGATCGACACCTCGAAGAACCGGCTGGCGCGACTCGGTCAGAATCTCGAGCGCCTTGGCCTGACCGCCGAGCTCGTCCAGACCGATCTCCTGGATTACCGGCCGGCGCAATTGTTCGACGCCGTGCTGCTCGATGCGCCCTGCTCCTCGACCGGCACGGTGCGCCGCCACCCCGACGTGCCATGGACCAAGACCATGGCCGATGTCGAAAAGCTCGCCGAGCTCCAGCGTCGGCTGCTTGCCCATGCCGTTACCCTCGTCAGGCCCGGCGGCCGGATCGTCTTTTCCAATTGCTCGCTCGACCCGATTGAAGGCGAGGAGCTTTATCGGGATTTCCTCGCCGGGAGCCCCGGCGTCGTCGCCGATCCGATCCGGCCGGACGAGTTCGCCGGCATCGGTCCATTCCTGACGCCGGAGGGGACGTTGCGCACCACGCCGGCGGATATGGACCTGGGCTCAGCTGGCATTTCCGGCCTGGACGGCTTCTTCGCCGCGCGGATGCGGCGGGTTGTATAGGGTTTTCCTGGCACCCGGGGCAGAAGGTTTGCTGTGTTCGCGTGAGCCGATCGCACGCTTTCGCGATTAGCCGAGGCTTTCGAACCTCGTCATTCTATGGCGGAGCAAGGAGCGAAGCGACGCGGCGCAGACCATAGAATCCATTCCGTGACGTTGAAGCGTTGCGACGGTGCAGAATTCTGCTCCGCTGCGCTCTTCGGCGAAGGTCACGGAATGGATCCTCGGGTCTCCGCTCCGCTTCGCGTCGCTCCGCCCGTGGATGACGAAGTTCGGAAGGCTTCGGCCAATCGCGAGGCTCAGCATCGAAACGAGAGGGAGATCTGACGTGCCGATCGCTCCAGGAAACCCTCGCTCACACCCCGGCCTCACCTGAATACCAGCCCGCCCCTAAAGCATGTCGTCGAGGCTCCAGTGATTCCCCCAGCGGACGTCGATTTCGTCGTCGACATTCTGGTAGCGGATGTCCGTCGACAGGCGGATCAGGCCATCCACGCTCCGGTTGGTCGTGGAGGCATGGATCATGTAGGGCGAGTGCAGCACGACGTCGCCCGCTTCGTAGTCCGCCATGAGCCAACGCGTATCGAACCGTTCTGCCATCGCCGGCAGGTCCTTCGACACCCAGCCGCCTTCGCTCATGTTGCGGTTGTAGGCGCTGATGCGCTCCTCCGGGCCGAGCCCGGCATTGTCGCTGCTGAAGCGGGCCTCCATCGTAGCGCCGACGGCGTGCGATCCCTCCAGGTAGACAAGCCCGCCCATGTCGATGGAGGTATCGCCAATCGGAATCCAGACGGTCACCACGCGGTTTGTGCCGCCGCGCAGATAGACGAGGTCGTAATGCGCCGGCGTGGCGGTGGCCGTTCCAGGCATGGTGAAGCGCATGATCTTTCGCTTGTGCAGGTAGGACAGGCCTCCGACAAACGCATCCATCAGCCGCGATAGCCGAGGCTGCGCGCAAAAGCCTTCATAGGCGCTCGAACGGACCAACGACATCAGCCGGCGATCGGCGAGCTGGCGATCGAACGCGCCGGTCGACGCCATGCCCAGCGAAGCATCGGTCTCCGGCTTCAGCAACCCGCTTGCGGCCAGATGCGAAAGCGCGAAGCCGCGAAAATCGATCACGTCGCGGCGCCGTAAAAGCCCCTTCAGCCAGACATAGCCTTGCGTCGCATAGAGACGGCGAATGGCCTCGACGCCGACCGCCGGATCGGTCGGTGAGAGATATCCCAGCCTGTCCGGCGCCGTGGACAGCGCCTTGCCGTTGGCCGTCAAGGCGACCGCGGAAAGATCAGCCGTGGAAGCTTTCCCGAAGCAAGATATCGACATTTCAATCATCCGGAGTTCTTCAATTGGCGCGGACAATGGCTTAGTCTCACGGCACCTCCCATGGACAGAAATTCCAACTGGACTTTTCGCTCATGCCGGATTCGTCCTATGCGCTATATCGATCGCCGCCGGCCGCGATGGGCGGGCTGTCGGTGCGGGGAATCGGCCGGCATCGTGTCAGCCGGGCTATCATCCGGCGAAAGCTGCCGGACTTCGCGGTCGTTCTCGTTCAAGAAGGCCGGGGCTGGCTGGAAACCAAGACCGCGGGCAGGCACGCGATCGTGGCGCCCAGCCTGTTCTGGTTGTTCCCGGACACGGCCCATTCCTATGGACCCGACGGCCCGGGCTGGAGCGAGCGCTGGGCGCTTTTCGGCGGCGCGCTCACGCGAGACTTCACGCGCATGCGGCTCATCGTCGAGCCGGCCCCGGTCGTTCCCTTGTCCGACCTCGGCGGCATGTGCCTTCTGTTCGACCGGCTCCATGCCGAACTTTCCCGAGACACGCCGCTAAGCCAGGCGGAGGCCGCCGCCACCCTCTATCGTCTGGTCGTGCAGGTTGCCCGGCAGGGACTAGACCGAAGCAGCGGCGACCTCTATCCGGATTTCCGCGAGGTCGTCGACGACTTGCGCGACCACGCCGCCGAGCCGATCGATTTCAGCGCCTTTGCCTCAAAGTTCGGCATGTCGCCGGCGACGTTGCGGCGCAGGTTCGCGCTGCACACCGGCCTGTCGCCAAAATCGTTCCAGTTGCGCATCCGCCTCGACCTCGCCAAGCAGCTGTTGGCGGCGACCGATTCGCCCGTCGAGGCGGTGGCGCAGGCTGTGGGCTTTGCCGACGCCTTCTACTTTTCCCGGCTTTTCCGCAGCCGGGAGGATTGTTCGCCGAGCGAGTTCCGCCGCCGCCACAGGAGGGCATAAGCCGCCGCGCCGCCGCCGGCATGTCCCGGAAAGCCCGGACTTTTTTAGGGAAGACCCGGCCGCGGCCGCGTGAATTGCTTCACTTCGGCGAAATCCGCCTTCGCATAAGTTCTTGAATCGCATAAGCTTGTGCTCGGGTTATGGGGACATCAGGAGGGCTATTGGCACTTGTTGCCGGCAGCACGACGCGTCTTTGGACGCTTGTCGCGAGGGAGTTCTGGCGCAAGACGCGCCGGCGCCTCCGCGCCGGGCCGGTCTATCGCTGGCGCTATTCCGGCCGCACGCCCGAACGCGTCCTGATCGCGCCGCCGGATCTGCGGCTCGCCGATCCGCAGATCGCGCTGGAGATCTATTACGGTCGCTATCCGCTGTCCGGCCACCTAGTCGAGACCGGTGGCAAGTCGCCCTTTCAGCTCGACGTGCCCAATCGTGGCTGGCAGAAATCGTTGCATGGCTTCCGCTGGCTGCGCCACATGCGCGCCACCGGTACCGAGCTCGCCGCCGCCAACGCGAGAGCCCTGGTGACCGACTGGATCGCCATGCATGGCAACCAGATCTCCGGCATCGCCTGGGAGCCGGGAACAACGGCCAAGCGGGTGATCGCCTGGCTGCAGCATTCCTCGGTGGTGCTGCAAGGCGCCGAATTCCCGTTCTATCGCGCCTTCCTGAAATCGCTCGCCGTGCAGATCCGCTATCTCCGCTCGATGGTGCGCGAGATGCCCGATGGCGAGGCCAGGCTGCGCGCCCGCATCGCGCTCGCCTTCGCCGCGCTGTCCCTGCCGGCGCCGGCCTCGGCGCTGCGTGCCGCGACACGCAACCTGGCCGAGGAGCTCGAGCATCAGATCCTGCCCGATGGCGGCCATATCTCGCGCAAGCCGATGGCGGTGCTGGAGCTGCTGGCCGACCTTCTGCCGTTGCGCCAGACCTATGCCAACCAGGCCGAGGCGCCGCCGTCGGCCTTGATCGGCGCCATCGACCGGATGTTGCCGGCGCTGCGTTTCTTTCGCCATCAGGACGGCAGCCTTGCCCGCTTCAACGGCATGGGCGCCACCATCCACGACCGCATCGCCACCATCATGCGCCATGACGACACGGTGGGGGCGCCGCTACTGCACGCGCCGCATTCCGGCTACGAGCGCCTGTCGATGGGCGGCGTGACGGTGATCGCCGACACCGGCCTGCCGCCGCCGCTCGACGTCTCCAACGCGGCACATGCCGGCTGCCTCGCCTTCGAGCTCTCCTCCGGGCGTCAGCACTTCATCGTCAATGCCGGCATCGACACCTATGGCGCCCCGGAATTCCGGCCGCTGGCGCGCGCCACCGCCGCGCATTCGACCGCCACGCTCAACGACACCTCGTCGGCGCGCTTCAGCCACTCGCTGCGCGTCAGCGACCTGTTGGGATCGCCACTGATCGGCGGCCCGCAGCACGTGCCCTGCAAGCGCCTCGACCAGAAGGGCGTGCACGGCTTCGTCGCCCGCCACGACGGCTATGTCGCGCAATTCGGTTTCCTGCATGAGCGCGAGCTGAAGCTGACCGCGAACGGCAACGTGCTTGCCGGCCGCGACCGTTTCCTGCGCCCGGGCAATGCCGCGATCCGCAACAACGGCCGCGACTTCGTCACGGTACGCTTCCACGTCCACCCCGACATCAGCCTGCTGCAGGACGACCACGACCGCCTGACCCTGGCTGCCGCGCAGGGCGACACCTGGGTTTTCACCTGCGCCGAAATGGCGCCGGAGGTCGAGGAATCGATCTACTTCGCCGGATTGGGCGGCCCGCGCCGCAGCCGGCAGATCGTGCTCGCCTTCAAGGCCTCCGAGGTCGCCGAGGTCCATTGGCAGCTGACGCGTACCGATATCACGGGCTATCCCGAAAGCAATTGAGCTGCCGCTTCTCAGCCAGGAATCCCGAAGGCGTCATAGGTGGCGAGCGACGGCGGTTCAGCGAAGGCAAAACGGATCTTGTCGACCATAGCCGCGGCCTTTCCGCTCCGCTCGTAGCGTTCGGCGTCCTCGGCGGTGTCCCAGACGGTGATGGCCATGAAGGCATCCCGCGCCTGGTGCTGCTGCAGCAACAAGGCGCTGATGTTGCCTCGGGCGGCGCGGATGACAGAGATCGCGTCGGCCTCATAGATAGCGCGCAGTTCCTCAATCTTTTCCGCCAACGCCCTGAATTGGCCTACACGCACGAATGTCATGATTGTTTCCTCCGATGATGAGCGAGCCTAATCCCGTAAACGACGCAGCGCCCTTGGACAAACGTCACCCTTTCGGGAAGCCGGCGCGCAACTGCCAAGGACGCGGCGCTTGATTTCCGGGGCTCATATGCTAGGGCCGGCCAACGCCCCCAACAGCTGTGAAAGGCCCCCGCATGGCCGTGCCCACAAAAAACATTCCGGCGCCCGACCTCGTTCCGGTGCGCCGCGCGCTGCTTTCCGTCTTCGACAAGACCGGCCTGGTCGATTTCGCTAAGGCGCTCGCCGCCGCCGGCGTCGAGCTGGTTTCGACCGGCGGCACGGCAAAGGCCCTCGCCGGGGCGGGCCTGGCGGTCCGCGACGTCTCCGAGCTCACCGGCTTTCCCGAGATCATGGATGGGCGGGTGAAGACCTTGCATCCGTCGGTGCATGGCGCGCTGCTCGGCATCCGCGACAACGCTGAGCATGCCAAGGCGATGCACGACCATAGCATCGAGCCGATCGACCTCGTCGTCTGCAATCTCTATCCATTCGAGGACGTCCGCCGCTCCGGCGCCGGTTATGCCTCGATCGTCGAGAACATCGACATCGGCGGGCCGGCGATGATCCGCGCCTCGGCCAAGAACCACGCTTACGTCGCCATCGTCACCGATCCGGCCGACTATGCCTCCGTCGTCAACGCGCTGGAGATGAATCTGGGCTCGCTGTCGCTTGATTTCCGCAAGATGCTGGCGGCCAAGGCCTTTGCCCGCACCGCCAGCTATGATGCCGCGATCTCCGGCTGGTTCGCCGAGGCGCTGGAGGTCGAGCATCCGACATGGCGCGCATTCGGCGGCCGGCTCGACCAGGTGATGCGCTATGGCGAGAACCCGCATCAGGGCGCAGGCTTCTACCTGTCGGGCGACAGGCGGCCGGGCGTGGCAACGGCAAAACAGTTGCAGGGCAAGCAGCTCTCCTACAACAACATCAATGACACCGACGCCGCTTTCGAGTTGGTCGGCGAGTTCGATCCGGCGCGCTCGGCGGCGGTCGCCATCATCAAACACGCCAATCCCTGCGGCGTTGCCGAAGGCTCATCGCTGAAGGCGGCCTACGGCAAGGCGTTGGCCTGCGATCCGGTCTCGGCCTTCGGCGGCATCGTCGCCATGAACCGCATCCTCGACGCCGAGGCGGCGGAAGAGATCGTCAAGACCTTTACCGAGGTGATCATCGCGCCCGATGCCACCGACGAAGCCGCCGCGATCGTCGCGGCGAAGAAGAATTTGCGCCTGCTGGTCACCGGCGGCCTACCCGATCCCCGCGCCGCGGGCACGACGGTGAAATCCGTGGCCGGCGGGCTGCTTGTGCAAAGCCGCGACAATGCCGTGGTCGACGACCTCGAATTGAAAGTGGTGACGAAGAGGGCGCCGACGCCGGCGGAGATGGCCGACCTCAAATTCGCCTTCCGCGTCGCCAAGCACGTCAAGTCCAACGCCATCGTTTATGCCAGGGACGGCGCGACCGTCGGCATCGGCGCCGGCCAGATGAGCCGCGTCGATTCCTCGCGCATCGCCGCCCGCAAGGCGCTCGACGCTGCCGAAGCGGCCGGCCTCGCCGAACCGCTGACCAAAGGCTCGGTCGTCGCCTCGGACGCCTTCTTCCCCTTCGCCGACGGCCTCTTGTCGGCGATCGAGGCCGGCGCCACCGCGGTCATCCAGCCCGGCGGCTCAATGCGCGACGAGGACGTCATCGCCGCCGCCGACGCGCACGGCATCGCCATGGTGTTCACCGGCATAAGGCATTTTAGGCATTAGCGCCTCTTCCTTCTCCCCTTGTGGGAGAAGGTGGATCGGCGCGTAGCGCCGAGACGGATGAGGGGTGTTCCAGCGGATTGAGACGTCGGCGTTCCCTGGAACACCCCTCATCCGTCGCCTTCGGCGACACCTTGCTCCCACAAGGGGAGAAGGAAAAGTCGCGCTACGCCTTCGGCTTGTCCGCCGGATATGGCGTCTCCGCCAGGATCGCCATGCCGATGCCGAGGAACAGGATGATGGCCGCCATGCCGAGCCGCGGCGAATCGCTGATGGTGGTGATGGTCGCCACCATGAATGGCGCCAGGAAGCTGGTTGCGCGTCCCGCCAGCGCATAGATGCCGAAATAGCGGCCGGACTCGGCGGCGGTCACGCTGCGCGCCATGTAGGATCGCGATGACGCCTGCACCGGACCGAAGGCCAGCCCGATCAGCAGGCCGTAGAGGATATAGGCTTTTTCGGCCGCGGTGCCGAACAGGCCGCCGGAATCGACGGTGGAGAGCGGAATCAGGCCGAGCAGCGTGAAGCCCGGCCCGGTCGAGACGACGCCGATCGTGGCGACCGACAGCATCACCAGCGCGATCATCACCACGTGCTTCGAACCGAGCGCGGTATCGAGCCGCGCCGCGATCCAGCAGCCGAAGATGGCGACAATATTGAGGATGATGCCGAACAGGCCGATCTCGGTGATCGACCAGTGAAACATGCCGGCTGCGAACGTGCCGCCGAGCGCCAGCAGCGCATTGACGCCGTCCTGATAGATCATGCGGGCCAAGAGGAAGCGCAGGATGCCGCTGCGCTGGCGCACTTCCACCAGGGTGGACTTCAGCTCGGACAGCCCCTCGCGCACTGCCGGCCCGATCGGGATCCCCTTGGTGGCGTCCGGCGTGAAGAAGAACATCGGGAGGATGAACAGCAAATACCAGCCGGCCGACATCGGCCCGGTGAAGCGCGCATCCTCGCCGAGTTTCGGATCGAGTCCGAACAATGGATCAAGGCCGATGAGCGTCTTGCCGGTCTCGAGATTGCCCGCCAGGAACAGCACCACGAAGATCAGCGCGATCATGCCGCCGAGATAGCCAAGGCCCCAGGCCATGTTGGATACCCGGCCGATCTCTTCCTTCGGCACCAGCCGCGGCATCATGGAATCGTTGAACACGGTGGAGAATTCGGCCGCCACCGAAGCCAGCGAGAACAACAGCACGACCAGGAAAAGGTTCGAGCCCGGCGCTGCGAACCACAAAAGCGTGAGGCTGACGATCTTGATGGCCGCGAAGAAGGCGATCCATGGCTTGCGCGGCCCTGTCTGGTCGGCGATCGAGCCGAGCACCGGCGACAGCACCGCGATGACCAGGCCCGCGGCGGCAATGCCGTAACCCCACGCGGCCTGCCCGGCGGTCGGATCGCTCGCCATGCGCGAGACGAAATAGGGCCCGAAGATGAAGGTGGTGACGACGGTGAAGAAAGGCTGCGCCGCCCAGTCGAAAAACATCCACCCCCAGATGCCGCGCCCCGATGCCCGCTGCACTGTCTCTACTGCCACCATGCTGATTCCCCTGGCATCGCTCGCGTCGGGCGCCATGTCTGCATGTTTTCGGGCAGCGATGCAAATGGACAAGCATGGCGACAATTCCTCGCCCCGCGAAGTGGGCTACGCTATGCACACATCGTCTGTGACTGGTGTGACTGATCAGGCCGAGGCTTGATTGCCACGTGGTTCCCCCAATCCGTCGCTGCTTCGCAGCGCCACCTTTCCCCCCCTCCGGAGGGAAAGGAAGGGAGCGTTGCCGCACAAGCGTTGACGGCAAAAGCTTGGCGCCCTTCCTCTACCCCGTCGATCGGGGGAGAGGTGGCTCGGCGAAGCCGAGACGGAGTGGGGGTCGACCAGCGCTACATAAGACAATGCATGCGAGGAACCCAAGCAAACTCTCACATCCCCGTCAGGTCACTCATCAGGCCCGATGCCACCGACAGCCGCGACACGGTGATGTCGCCGCCTTCGGTCAGCGCCTGCAGCCGCTCGCGGATGCGCGCGACGCGTTCGCCGCCGGCTTCCAGCCAGGCCGCGACCGGATCCGCCGCCGTGCCGTGCGCGGTGAGCGCCGCCACCGCAATGCCGCGCCGCGCCACGCCGATCGTGTCGGCCGAGCGCGACAGCGCCAACTGGTCGTAATAGTCGGGCGGCATGATCGAGCGCGCGGCTTCCTCGACGCGCGGGATGCGGAAGGCATCGCTGACGGCGAAGAACGCCTTGGCCGCGCTGACGATGTCGGCATTGGCCGTGCGCGCGGTGAGCGCGACGTCGGGGATCAGCTCGGCCACTTCGGCCAGAGCGAGCTGCCCAGCGAGCTTCTCCGGCGCGCCGCTCTTGGACAGGCCCTGCCGCCGCTCCTCGACGCGCTCGCGCGAGAAGGCCGGCAGCAGCGAGAGAAGATTCGGCTCGAGCGCCTTGCGCGCCTCCTGCAATTCGGCGATGCGCTGGCCAAGCGGCGCGGAGCCGGCTTCGTGCTTCAGGTACCAGCCGCTGGTCACAAAGATAAGCCGGCTGATCGCTTGATAGAGATCGAGCTGGACCTGCCCGTCGATCTGGTTGTCGAGCGCGTCGATCTCGTGATAGAGCGCCGGCAGCGCGAAGCCGTCGCGGACCACGGCGAAGATGCGCACCACATCGGCCGCCGTGCGGCCCGTGGCTTCCTGCAGCCGGTTGACGAAGGACGGTCCGCCGCGATTGACCAGGTCGTTCGCGACGACTCGCGCGATGATCTCGCGCCGCAGCCGGTGATCGCGGATCTCGCCGGCGAATTTCCTTGCCATGCGCTCCGGGAAATAGCCCATCAGGTCGCGGTCGAAATGTTGATCGTCGGGCACGTCGCTGGCGACGATATCGGAGAACAGCACGATCTTGGCATAGGCGAGCAGCACGCCGAGCTCGGCCCGGGTGAGCGGCTCGCCGCGCGCCTCGCGTTCGGCAAGCGCCGCCGGCGAAGGCAGCGTCTCGACCGCCCGGTCGAGCAGGCCGCGCGCTTCCAGCGCTGACATGAAGCGCGCCTGGTGCGCGATGTCGGCGAGCCCCCGCTTGCGCGCCAGCGAAAGCGCCAGCGTCTGCTGATAGTTGTTGGCGAGCACCAGCGCGCCCACCTCGTCGGTCATCTCGGCAAGCAGCTTGTTGCGCGCCGGCCGCGCCAGCGAGCCTTTGCGCATCGCCGACGCCAGCGCGATCTTGATGTTGACCTCGACGTCGGAGCAGTTGACGCCGCCCGAATTGTCGATGGCGTCCGAGTTGCAGCGGCCGCCATTCATGCCGAACTCGATGCGCGCTCGTTGCGTGACGCCGAGATTGGCGCCCTCGCCGATGACTTTCGCCCGGACATCGAGCGCGGTGACGCGGACGGCGTCGTTGGCGCGGTCGCCGACATCGGCGTTGCTTTCGCCCGAAGCCCGCACATAGGTACCGATGCCGCCGAACCACAAAAGATCGACCGGCGCCTTGAGGATGGCGTTCATGATCTCGACCGGCGTCGCGGTGGTTTTGGCGAGGCCGATAGCGGCGGCCGCCGCTTGCGGCAGCGTGATCGATTTCTGGTTGCGCGAGACGATGACGCCGCCTTCCGACAGTTTCGACTTGTCGTAGTCCTGCCAGGACGAGCGCGGCAGCGCGAACATGCGCTGCCGCTCGGCCATCGAGGCGGTCATGTCCGGATTGGGGTCTATGAAGATGTCGCGATGGTCGAAGGCTGCGATCAGCCTGGTGGCCGGCGAGAGCAGCATGCCGTTGCCGAACACGTCGCCCGACATGTCACCGACGCCAACCACGGTGAAGGGCGAGGTCTGGATGTCGCGGTTCATCTCGCGGAAATGCCGCTTCACCGCTTCCCAGGCGCCCTTGGCGGTGATGCCCATCTTCTTGTGGTCGTAGCCGGCCGAGCCGCCGCTGGCGAAGGCGTCGTCCAGCCAGAAATGGTGTTTTTCGGAAATGGCATTCGCGGTGTCTGAGAAGGTCGCCGTGCCCTTGTCGGCGGCGACGACGAAATAGGGATCGTCCTGGTCGCGCCGCACCACGCCGGCCGGCGGGATGACGCCGTCGACGCCGATATTGTCGGTGATCGAAAGCAGGCTGGAGACGAAGTTCTTGTAGGCCGAGGTGCCTGCTTCGAAGATGGCATCGCGCCCGGCGCTCATCGGCAGCTTTTTCGGATAGAAGCCGCCCTTGGCGCCGACCGGCACGATGACGGCGTTCTTGACCTGCTGCGCCTTGACCAGCCCCAGCACCTCGGTGCGGTAGTCCTGGGCGCGGTCCGACCAGCGCAGGCCGCCGCGCGCCACCGGGCCGAAGCGTAGATGCACGCCCTCCACCTCGGATCCGTAGACGAAGATCTCGCGCCATGGTCGCGGCGCCGGCAGCCCCTCGACCGCCTGCGAATCGAGCTTGATCGCCAGCGACTGCCCTTTCTGTTTCGTATCGGCCACGAAATGATTGGTGCGCAGCGAGGCTTCGATGAGGTTGAGATAGCGGCGGATGATGGTGTCGTCGTCGATATTGGGCACCTCCTCCAGCGCGTCCTTGATCTTGGCCTTGAGGTGCTTGGCCGCGACCGCGCCGTCGCCTTCCGCCGCCGGACCGAGCCGGGCGACGAACAGCGCGTGCAGGCCGCGCGCGATCTCGGGATAGCGATTGAGCGCGGCGGCGATGAAATCCTGGCTCTGTGGAATGCCGGCCTGCTGCAGATAGCGGCCATAGGCGCGCAGGATGGCGATCTCGCCCGACCACAGGCCGGCGGTCTGGGCCAGGCCGTTATAGCTGTCATTGTCGACATCGCCGCGCCAGACCGACAGGAAGGCGTCTTCGAACAACGCCCCGCCGTCGGAGATGTCTATTCGCGCGCCGTAGCTGTTCTCCAGCTCCATGTCGTGGATGAAGACTTTGCCGGAGCCGGTGTCGGCGACCTCGAAGGTGCGCTCGCTGATGACGCGGAAGCCGATATTTTCGAGCACCGGCACGCGCCGCGACAGCGCGACAGGGCTGCCGAAATGGTAGATCTTCAAAGCCGCCTGGTGCGGCTTCTGGTCGGCATGGCGGTAATAGTCGATGGCGATCGGATTGTCGGCCCCGATCTTCGCGATGCGGCCGGCATCGGCCAGCGCCACGGCGGCCGAGAAGCTGTCGCGATAGCTTTCGGGGAAACGCGCCGCGATCGCCTTTAAGCCCGGATCGCTGCCGGCAGCTTCCGCGGCTTCGGCGAGCGCGTCCTCCCAAGTGCGCACGATGTCGCGGATCGCCGCCTCGATCGTCGACTGCTCGACCTTCGGCGTCTTGCCGCCGGAACGGCCGATGATGAAATGCACGCGCGCCAGCCCGCCTTCCGGGAAGGCTGGATAATAGGCCGACAGACGGCCCTCGAACTCCGTCTTGAGATAGGTGCCGACCTTCTCGCGCACGACGCTGTCGTAGCGGTCGCGCGGCACGAAGACGATGATCGACACGAAGCGATCGAACTGGTCGACGCGCACCAGCGCCCGCACGCGCGGCCGCTCGATCAGTCCGAGTATGGCGCTGGCGTGCTTGCGCAGGATGGGAATGGGAACCTGGAACAGCTCGTCGCGCGGATAGCTTTCCAGGATGTTGATCAGCGCTTTGCCGGAATGGTCGTGCGGATCGAAACCGGATTTCGAGATCACGGTCTCGGCCTTTGAGCGCAGATAGGGGATCTTCATCACCGAGCGCGTGTAGGCGGTCGAGGTGAACAGGCCGACGATGCGCAGCTCGCCCGCGAGCGCCCCTTTCGACGTGTAGGTCTTGATGCCGATGTAATCGAGATAGATGCGGCGATGCACCGACGACTTGGCGTTGGCCTTGGTGACGATCAGCGGCTCCGGCCCGTGCAGGAAGGCGCGGATTTCCGGCGTCGTCGTCACCGCTTCGGTGCCGCGCCTCAACACCAGCACATCCGGATCCGACAGGATGCCCAGGCCGGGTTTGTCGGCGCGCTCCAGCGAGCCGCTTTCCTCGCCGCCGGTATATTTGAACTCGCGCATGCCGAGGAAGGTGAAATTGTCGTCGCGCAGCCATTCGAGGAAGGCGATCGCCTCGGCGACGCTCTTCTTGTCGAGCGGCACCGCCGAATAGCGGAATTCGGAAATCGCCTGGTCGAGGCGGGCGAGCATCCGCTTCCAGTCGACGACGGCCGCCCGGACCTGCGAAAGCACCTTGTGCAGCCGCCCGGTGAGGCTCTTGGCCTGCTCGGCGGTCAGCCGCGGGATATGCACATGGACGACGCTCAGCCGGTCGTCATCCTCCTTACCGCCGTCGCCAAGCACCTCGACCACGCCGGTCTTGCCGTGGCGGACGGTGACGATCGGATGGGTGACCAAGGTCGGCTCGCCGCTGTTCTCGGTGATCTCGCCGAGGATGGAATCGAACAGGAACGGCATGTTGTCGTTGACGACAGTGATGACCGTGACCGGCCGGCCGTCGCAGGCAACGCCCGAATCGGCTTCGACGGCAACGACGCTTTCGCCCTTCCTGTGGCTGGCGACCGCTTGGGCAGCGAGTTCCCCGGCGCGCTCGAGGTCGGCCACGTCATAGGCCGCGATGTCCTCGGCGGGCGCCCGCGCCAGCAGATAGTCGGCAAGCCTTGCGGGTTTCTCCTCCGCTTTCGCGGCGGCTTTCTTCCTCGGCTTGGATTTCACGCTGGCCATGACGCTTAGTCCCTCCCATTATATGCTTTTGCGACTATGGTAGCCAGATGAGCGCTGTTTGGCGACAAAGGTTTGACGGCGCTAAAAAAATTCCAACCGATTCCATCGTCCCGCGAGGAGAAACAACCATGACCGGCAAAATAACCGCGTTCGACCTTGTCCAGGCGGAGCTCGGCGAGGCGACGAAAGCCTATTTCGACAAATGCGAGGAGAAGCTCGGCCTCGTGCCCAACGTGCTTCTGGCCTACGCCTTCGACGAGAAGAAGCTGCGCGCCTTCACCGACATGTACAACGATCTGATGCTGGGCGAGTCCGGTCTGTCGAAGCTGGAGCGCGAGATGATCGCCGTGGTCGTCTCCTCGATCAACCACTGCTTCTACTGCTTGACCGCGCATGGCGCGGCGGTGCGCCAGCTGTCGGGCGAACCGGCGCTCGGCGAGATGATGGTGATGAATTTTCGCGCTGCCGAGCTGTCGGACCGGCAGCGCGCCATGCTCGAATTCGCGGTCAGGCTGACCGAGGAGCCGGCTAAAATCGTCGAGGCCGACCGCGCCGCCTTGCGCCAGGCCGGCTTCACCGACCGCGACATCTGGGACATCGCCTCGACCGCCGCCTTCTTCAACATGTCGAACCGGGTGGCAGCTGCGGTCGACATGCGGCCCAACCCCGAATACCACGCCATGGCAAGGTGAGCTCGTTACATTAGACTCAACTTGACATCGATTGCCTGTTTTTCGTTTTGGTCCGATGATCAGGATTGCGGCAAGGCCGCATATCCGGATTGCAGCATCGCTGCATATCGCAAGCGGCGTGGCCGCATGCCGGCTCGACGCCGCCGACAAAGGAGGAGAACATGGCGAAATTTCTCTATGTCTATCACGGCTCCGGCAAGATGCCGACCGATGACGCAGAACGGAAAGCGGCTATGGATGCCTGGACCGGCTGGTACGACAAGCTCGGCTCGGCCGTGGTCGACGGCGGCAATCCGGTTGGCATGTCGAAGACGGTGCTACCGAGCGGCAAGATCGAGAACAATGGCGGCAGCAATCCGACCGCCGGCTACACGATCGTCGAAGCCAAGGATATCGACGATGCCGTCGCCAAAGCCAAGGACTGCCCGATCCTGATGGACCCGGCTTTCAGCGTCGAGATCGCGCCGATCATCGAGATGATGTAACGCTTGGAGTCCGCGCTGCATCGCACGAGGCCGGATTTCCGGCCGCGACTTCCTGCTGTCGTCTTCGTGGCCGCCTTCTTCGACAGGTCGAACCGGCGGCCACCGCGATCGGCTTGCGGCCGAACCGACTGCGCAATGGCCCGGTAGGCCACGCCGGTTCCATCATCGGTCCTGCGGCTTTCCTTCGTTGACAGGCCGGCGCTTGCGGCTAGTCTTTTGGGAAACAAAATTTCCATTGGGTGAACTCGTTCCTGAACCTGTCTCGAATGGGAGCCGTCATGCTGGACCGAATCGCCAAGCCCAAACTTCTCCTTTGCATCCTCACCGTCATAGCCGGCCTCGCCGCGCCGCCTGTGCAGGCCTTCGAGGCGGCAACCGTCTATCAACCCATTTTCGAGGCAGCCGCCGACAAGACGGTAACCCTAACCGGCCATGACCTGACCATCGACCAGGTCATCGCCATCGCGCGCAACGGTGCCAAGGTCGAGCTTAGCCCGGAGGCGCTGCAACGTTCGGCGGATGCTTATGGCTTGCTGCTCGAGGGTGCGGCCGAAGGCGTCACGATCTACTGGTTCAATCGCGGCGCCGGCGACCAGCGCGAAACCGTGATCTTTTCAGGCGATCCGACCACGCCGGAAAACACCAAGCTGCTCAAGGACCAGCAGCTCGCGCGCTTCAAGGGCGGCGTGAACCGCGGCTATGGGCCGGAGCTGCAAGAGGAGGCGCTGGTGCGCGCGATCATGGCCATCCGCGCCAACACCATGTCCTACGAGGCGGCCAGCCCGCAGCTGACGCATATGCTCGTCGACATGCTGAACAAGCGCGTCACGCCGGTCGTGCAATCGCGCGGCACGCTCGGCGAGGGCGACCTGGCGACGCTCGGCAATATCGGCGCCGCCATGGTCGGCGAAGGCGATGCCTATCTCAAGGGCGTTCGCATGCCGGCCGCGCAAGCGCTCGATCAGGCCGGGCTGAAGCCGCTCGAACCCTTCGCCGCCGACCAGGCGGCGCTGATCAGCACCAACGCCTATGCGCAGGCGCAGGCCGTCCTCCTGCTGGAGGACACGCGAAAACTGCTGGAATGGACCGACCTCAGCTACGCCATGGGGCTGAACGGCATGAACTCCAGCGTGACGCCGATCTCCGCGCCGGTGCAGTCGATGCGGCCTTATCCGTGGCTGACCTGGGACGCCGCCCGCGTCATGGACATGATCAAGGGCAGCTATCTCTTCGATGACGATCCGGCCCGCATCATCCAGGATCCGGAAAGCATGCGCGCCTCCAGCCAGCGCCAGGGCTCGGCTTGGCAGGCCTGGGCGGATTTGCGCGATTCCGTGCTCCTCTCCATCAATTCCTCGGATCACAATCCGGCGATCCTGCCCGGTCTGACGCCGCAGAGCTCGCCGGAACTCAGCACGCCGCAGTTCATGAAATACTACATCAAGGGCGGCCCGCTCAGTAATGGCAAGTCCGGCTATATCTTCTCCAACGCCAATTGGGACCCGTACCCGATGGCCAACCAGGTCGAGGCGCTCACCAACGCCTTGACCAATCTCGGCGTCGCTGTGGCGCAGCGCATCGAGCGCTTCCGCAACCCCTTCTTCACCGTGGTCAAGCCGGCCGACGTGCTGAAGCCGGACGAGCGCAAGGACATTCCGGGCTTCGACGGCTACCTGCCGACCGATCTGTGGCAGGAGTTGGCCGATCTCGGTTCGCCGGTGACGCCGAACGGCCAGGCGATCGTCGCCACCGTCGAGGACCTGGAAGCGCAAACCCGGATCAAGACGCAACGCGCCCGCGAGGCGGTCGACGTGTCGTTCCATCTGCTGGCGCAGGACCTGTTGACGGCAAGCTACTGGATGGAGATCCGCAAGACGCAGAACCCGCAGCGGAAATTCGGCGAAGCACCGACCGCGGCTCTCGCCGCGTTGCGCCAGGCGATCCCATGGCATCAACCGACGTCGGAACGGCAGAAGCGGCCGCTCGGCATGGTCGCCTACGATTTCATGCAGGAGAACCCGGCCTCGAAATTCTATGCGGGCGGACCGCACCCGCCGGCTGCGGCGGCGCTGCCCTCGGCCGGCGTGCTGCCCAAGTAGCTCAAAGCAATTCCAGGAGAAGCGTGACGCGGTTTTCCGTCCGGAATTGCTCCACACTGAAGAGATGGAGCTGGTCGTCCTTTCCAGAAACGATGAACAGCTCTACCGCGCGGCGATAGCTGCGGCGGCGCCCGCCATCGTCGTGGCGCTGACGCGGTTGGCGATCTTCATGGCGCGCTTGCTCTTCAGCAGCCGGCGCGCCTGCGAAGCGGCCAGCACCCAGGCGAGGTCGATGACGACCAGCACGAGCGCCATGGTCAGCGTCAGCTCGACCCAGCCGATCACGCTGACCGAAGCCAGATCGATGATGGTCGGCAGCAGCGCCAGATAGAACATCATGATTTTTGGATTGCCGAGCGTCACCGCCATGCCGGCAAGGAAAAGTTTCAGGGGCGAGTCCTCGCGCGGCATCTCGCCCTCCTTCGCCTCGACCGGTGCCGTCCACATCTTGAACGCGAGATAAGCAAGGTAGGCGACGCCAACCCATTTCACAACGACGAAGGCGTAGTGGAAGGTTTGCGCCACGACGGCGAGCCCGAACACCGCCAGCGAAAGCCAGACGCCCTCGCCGATCCACATCGCCAGCAGGAACGGGAAGACGTCGCGGAACCCTTTCGAGATCACCCGCGCCACCAAGGCTGCGATCGACGGGCCGGGCGAGCCAGCGGCGACAAAGAGCGCGGCAGCGAAGATCAGCAACGAGGCGAGATGCATGGGGTCGATTCCTGCAAATAGGAAATAGACGATAGCTGATCAGAAGCAATTTGGCACTCCCGGCAAAGCGCAGCCGTTGACCAAGGAGACAATAATTGTCAGCGTCGACGCCTCGATCAGCCTCTTTCCTCCCGTTCACGGCAGGCAAGCGCATATGTATTTATCGAAGGCCAACGCAACGCCGTCAAGGCATGCCGATTATCCGAAATGCCCGGCAGGGCAATGAGGGGCAGCGCCAATCTCGCCCCCTAAACCTTGCCCCTTCGTCAACGTCCCGCTAGAAGACCCATTCCGACGTCCATTTCGGGCATCGCTTTGCCTCAGTAACCGCCGGTCTCGCCAACTCCTCCGAATGCACCGCAGGCGCAGCTTTAGCGGCCCTGCATCTGTTCACGTGTTCTTCAGGCGGCGGTTCGAGACCGGTTTGGCATTGCTGAGCCGCCGTCGCGTGCAATCCGCGCCGACGCCTGACTTTCAAACACGCAGTCTTCGCCACGCCGTGGCCCGTGAGCATGATCCCGAAAAGTGGTATCCGGTTTTCGGAAAAGATCATGCTCAACAACAAGGGGCATCTCGGACATCGCCGGCCTGACGGACTTCCCGACGGGAAGGGCCTACCGGCATGTCTCGAACTTTGTGCGTACGTTGGACGATTGCGCCCGCAATCGCGCCACGACCTTTCATCAACTGCAATCGCTGCGGCGGCCTCAAGCCTTATCGATGCGGCGGGAAATTCCGCGTCAATGCCAACGGCAAGCGCATTGACGTCTGGCTGATCTATCGCTGCGTCGACTGCGACAACTCCTGGAATTTCGCCATCCTGGAACGGCGAAACCGCCGCGACATCGAGCCGGCGCTGCTCGCCGCGATTGAAAGCAACGATCAGGACCTTGTCCGCCGCCACGCCTTCGACAGCGCGATGCTGCGCGACCGGGCTGGCCGGATCGAGGAATCTCCCGGCGTCACGGTCCGAAAGGAGCTTCTGGCCGGCGAGCCGGGACGCGCGACCACGCTCGCGATCGAACTTCGGATCGAGGGCACGACGCCTTTGCGGCTGGACCGCCTGCTTGCCGGCGAGCTCGGCCTATCGCGGTCAAGGCTTCAGGCCCTGGACGACCGCAAGCGATTGACCATCGAGCCCGATGGCGGAAGGGCCTTGCGCAAGCCCGTGCGTGGTGGCCTGGCAGTGTCCATCGACCTCGCCGGGGACGCGGATTGCGCCGCGATCGTCTCGGCTGCCTGCGGCTGAAACAAAAAAAGAGGGAGCAACCGCTCCCTCTTTCGAACTTTCCATGGAACCTTACGCCGCTCCCATCACCTTGGCGGCCTTCTCGAAACGCTTGCGCTCGTTCGGGTCGAGATGGAGCTTGCGCAGGCGGATGGTCTTCGGCGTCACCTCGACCAGCTCGTCGTCCTGGATCCAGGCGAGCGCCCGCTCCAGCGTCATGCGGATCGGCGGCGTCAGCTTCACCGCTTCGTCCTTGCCGGCGGCGCGGATGTTGGTGAGCTTCTTGCCCTTGAGCACGTTCACTTCGAGGTCGTTGTCGCGCGAATGGACGCCGATGATCATGCCCTGGTAGACCTTGACGCCCGGATCGATGATCATCGGGCCGCGGTCTTCCAGGTTCCACATCGCATAGGCGACCGATTCGCCCTGCTCGTTGGAGATCAGCACGCCGTTGGTGCGGCCGGGCAGCTCGCCCTTATATGGCTCATAGGCGAAGAACAGGCGGTTCATCACGGCGGTGCCGCGCGTGTCGGTCAACAGTTCCGACTGATAACCGATCAGGCCGCGCGTCGGGGCATGGAAGACCAGGCGCTGGCGGTTGCCGCCGGACGGGCGCAGCTCGACCATCTCGGCCTTGCGCTCCGACATCTTCTGCACGACGACGCCGGCATGCTCCTCGTCGACGTCGATGACGACTTCCTCGACCGGCTCCAGCAGCTGGCCATCCTCGCCCTTCTGCATGACGACGCGCGGACGCGACACGGCAAGCTCGAAGCCCTCGCGGCGCATTGTCTCGATCAGCACGGCGAGCTGCAATTCGCCGCGGCCGGACACGAAGAAGGAATCCTTCTCCGCCGATTCCTCGATCTTCAGCGCGACATTGCCCTCGGCCTCGCGCAGCAGCCGGTCGCGGATGACGCGGCTGGTCACCTTGTCGCCCTCGGTGCCGGCAAGCGGCGAGTCATTGACGAGGAAGGACATGGTCACGGTCGGCGGGTCGATCGGCTGCGCATGCAGCGGCTCGCTCACCGCCGGATCGCAGAAGGTGTCGGCGACGGTGCCTTTCGACAGGCCGGCGATGGCCACGATGTCGCCCGCCTGCGCTTCCTCGATCGGCTGGCGCTCGAGGCCGCGGAAGGCGAGGATCTTGGAAATGCGGCCGGTCTCGATCTGGGTGCCGTCATGGTGCAGCACCTTGACCGCCTGGTTGGCCTTCAGCGTGCCGGACTCGATGCGGCCGGTGATGATGCGGCCGAGGAACGGATTGGCCTCGAGGATGGTGCCGATCATGCGGAACGGGCCGGGATGGACCGTCGGCGCCGGCACATGCTTGACGACTAGGTCGAACAGCGGTGCAAGACCCTGGTCCTTCGGACCCTCGGGGTTTTCCGAAACCCAGCCGTCGCGGCCCGAGCCGTAGAGGATCGGGAAATCGAGCTGCTCGTCGGTGGCGTCGAGCGCGGCGAAGAGGTCGAACACCTCGTTGACCACTTCGATATGGCGGGCATCCGGACGGTCGATCTTGTTGATGACGACGATGGGGCGCAAGCCGACCTTGAGCGCCTTGCCGACGACGAACTTGGTCTGCGGCATCGGCCCTTCGGCGGCGTCGACGAGCACGATCGCCGAATCCACCATCGACAGGATGCGCTCGACCTCGCCGCCGAAATCGGCGTGTCCGGGCGTGTCGACGATGTTGATGCGGGTGCCATGCCAGTCGACCGAGGTCGCCTTGGCCAGGATGGTGATGCCGCGTTCCTTTTCGAGGTCGTTGGAATCCATGGCGCGCTCGGCGACGCGCTGGTTGTCGCGGAAGGCGCCGGACTGTTTCAGGAGCTGGTCGACGAGGGTGGTTTTGCCATGGTCGACATGCGCGATGATCGCGATATTGCGGAGGTTCATTGTCTGGTCTCGGGAGTGTTGCAGGCAGCAGGCCCAGAGGCGCCGCCTTTTTCGGTTGCGCGGCTCATACAAGGTTTTTCGCATTTGCGAAAGGGGAGGCCCGACCCCAAATACATGGTCACTGATTCTTAAACGTCTTGGTGTGAAATGATTCCGTTAACCAAGGCGGAACCTTTGAGGGGCCGGACAGTTCGATGTTCATGACCGATCCTATGTCCAGATTGCGTCCGGTTTTTGCGTGGGCCGCGCTTGGCGTGCTCGTCGCGGCCGGCGCCGCGCAATCGGCGGCTACGCTTCGGCAAGCCGACCCGATCGCGCCGCCCGACGCCAGGACCGCGCAGCAGATGTTCGCCGACGCCCCCGACGGCGTCGACCCGATCGTCACCGGCCCGGTCAGCGCCGCCTTCAAGCAGCGCCAGAAGGATGCCAACTGCGACACTGCGGTCTGGCCGAAAATTCCCCGGGCTTGCTACCCTGATTGACGCTCTTCATCGCATTTCCGAATTGGTTCTGGACCACGGCAGCGCTTTGACGTCACGGCATAGATCTTTGACGCTGCTGCTCGCCTAGGGTGCGTTGAGATTCAGGTCAGGCCGAGCCGAGAACGGTGGTTTCCGAGAACCGGAGCGGAGCGTACTTAAAGTACGTGAGCACCGGAAGCGCAGGAAACCATTGTTCGCAGGCCGGCATCACCTGAATATCAACGCAGCCTAAGCCGACCGCACCGGATCGAGCGTGACCTTGTAAAGCTCGTTGTCGTCGCGATCCATCAGCCGCACGGTGAGCTGTTCCGTCGCGCCGGAAATGTCGACCAGACCGAAGAACTGCAGCCCGGCCGACGGCGGCAGGTTCTGGCCCTGCTCGGCGGTCGGCGCCTTGATGAATTTCAGCTCCGGCCCGAAGGTCATGTCGAGGTCGTTGGGGCCGAAGGTGCCGGCGTGGATCGGACCGGAAACGAATTCCCAGAACGGATTGAAATCCTGGAACTGAGCCTTGTCGGGATTGTAGTAATGCGCCGCGGTGTAGTGGACGTCGGCGGTCAGCCACACCGTGTTGGTAATCCCGGCATTCTTGATGAAGCGCAGCACGTCGGCGAATTCCAGCTCACGGCCCTTTGGCGCACCGTTGTCGTTGTTGCTGACAGCTTCGAAGCCGACCTTCTTCGCCGCGTCGTTCCAGACGACCAGGCTGAGCGGCATGTCGGCGGCGATGACCTTCCACGTCGCCTTGGAATTCGCCAGCTCGCGCTTCAGCCACTTGGACTGCTCCTCGCCGATCATGCGCGACTTCGGCGTCAGCGTCTCTTCCATGTCGGGGCCGTTCGGGCCGCGATAGGAGCGCATGTCGAGGAAGAACACGTCGAGCAGCGGCCCATGCGAGGCCTTGCGGTAGACGCGACCCGGCTCCGACGGCTCGTAGCGGATGGTCGTCATTTCATGGAAGGCGCGAGCCGCCCTGGCCGCCAGCACATGGATCGACTTTTCCTTGTAGCGATCGTCGGCGGTCAGGTCCTTGGAATCCGACCAGTTGTTGAGCACCTCGTGGTCGTCCCACTGGTAGAAGGTCGGGCAGATGGCCGACAGGCCAAGCACATGCTTGTCCATCATGTTGTACTTCCACTGGTCGCGGTACTCGTCCAGCGTCTCGGCCACCTTGCGCTTGCCGTCGATCATGACGACGTTCTTCCACTTGCCGCCGCCGGGCAGGTCAACCTCGTCCTTCATAGCGCCGTCGGCATAGATCGTGTCGCCGGAATGCAGGAAGAAGTCCGGCGTGTGCTTGGCGATGGTCGAATAGGTCTTCATGCCGGTCTCGTCGATACCCCAGCCCTGGCCGGCGGTGTCGCCCGACCAGGCGAAGCGCACGTCGCGCTTCGACGACGGCGCGGTGCGGAAGCGGCCGACGATCGGCTCGGACACGGCATTGATGTCGGAAAGATCGGCAGCAGTCATGCGGTAGAAGATGTCCTGATCCGAGGCGAGATCGGTGAGCAGCCGCTTCACCGTGTAGTCGCTGGCCGGCGAGGTATCGAGCGCAGCCAGCCGCGTCGCATTGGCGAAACTTTCGGTGGTCGACACTTCATACATCACGCGCGCCGGGCGATCGGTGCGGGCCCAGACCATGCCCGACGTGGCGTCGACGTCGCCGGACTGGACGCCATGCGTGAACGCCGGACGCTGGCTGGCGCGGGAATAATAGGGCAGCGCCAGACCGGAGGCGCCGACAAGGCCGAAGGCGCTGGCCGAAGTGACGAAGGCGCGGCGGGTGAGCGAAAGCTTGTTCATGGCTGTCTCCGGGATGGCATTGAGCGGGACCGCCAAGCTCTCGCCTCAATGTTTCAGGCGCATATCGGAACCATGAAGTTTTGATAACAGTCGACATCTTCCTTCTCCCCTTGTGGGGTGAGAAGCGGTCCGCGCAGCGGACAAAAAGCCAATTGCTTGGCTTGTCGAGCTTCGAACGCCCTGAGCCTGCGAAGGGCCGGGTGGTGGATCGGCGCGCAGCGCCGAGACGGATGAGGGGTGTTCCAGCGGAGTGAGACGCTGATACTCCAGCGGAGTGAGACGTCGGCGTTCCCTGGAGCACCCCTCATCCGGCCGCTTCGCGGCCACCTTCTCCCACAAGGGGAGAAGGGAAAGTCGCGCCTCAAGCCGCCTGCGGTTCCGGCTCGAACGCCGGCCTGCTCGTATTGATCAGCAGCGAAATACAAGCCGCCGCGATACCCGTCATGCCGGCAATCAGGAAGGCCAGCTCGTAATTGCCCTGCAGCTCGCGCATCGTGCCGCCGAAGGCGGCGGCGGCCGCGGCGCCCACCTGGTGGCCGGCGACGATCCAGCCGAACACGATCGGTCCGCTGCGGTCGCCGAACGCCTCGTTGGCAAGCCTCAGCGTCGGCGGCACGGTGGCGATCCAGTCGAGCCCGTAGAGCACGGCGAAGATGACCAGGCTGGTCGCCGAGAAGCCGGAATAGGGCAGGTAGATCAGCGACAGACCGCGCACCGCGTAATAAACGCCGAGCAGCTTGCGCGGATCGAAACGGTCGGTGAGCCAGCCGGACAATGTCGTGCCGATCAGGTCGAAAATGCCCATCATCGACAACAGCCCGGCCGCCTGCACCTCGCCGATGCCCATATCGCCGCAGAAGGCGATGAGATGCGTGCCGACGAGGCCGTTGGTGGTGAAGCCGCAGACGAAGAAGGTGGCGAACAGGTACCAGAACACCCGCGTGCCCGCCGCGCGGCGCAGCGTGTTCAGCGTGTGCGCCAGGAAATTGCCCTGCGATGCAGGCGACACCGGCGGCACGTCGCCGGCATCGGCGCCGTAGCGAACCTGGCCGATCGAAGCCGGGCGCTCCGGCACCAGCAGCAAGACGAACGGGATCAGCGCTGCGGTGGCCAGCGCCACGGCGATCGCCACCGGCTTCCAGCCGCCGCTCTGCGCCAGCGAGGCGATGAGCGGCAGGAAGACCAGCATGCCGGTGGCGCTGGAGGCCGACATCAGGCCCATTATCAGGCCGCGATTGGTCTTGAACCAACGGTTGACGATGGTGGCGCCGAGCACGCTCGCCACTGCGCCCGAACCGATGCCGGAAAACACGCCCCAGGTAATGAAAAGATGCCATGGCTCAGTCATGAACAGGCTGAGCGCGGTCGATCCCGACATCACCAGCAGCGAGCCGAGCAGCGTACGGCGCAGCCCAATGCGTTCCATCAGCGCCGCGGCGAACGGACCGGTCAGCCCGTAAAGCAGGATGCCGACGCTGGCGGCCCAGGACGTTACGTCGCGATGCCAGCCGAAGCTTTCCTCCAGCGGCACCATCATCACCGAGGGCGCCGAACGGAGCCCGGCCGCGATCAGCAGGCACAAGAAAATGACGGCAACGACGACGAATGCGTAGCGCTGGCCAAACGGACGGGACTGGATTATCATGTTACTGACCGGTACGTTGCAATGGGGTGAGACCATACATACGTACCGGTCAGTAACATTGTCAAGCGAGTTGTTTGAATGCCATCCGACAATAAAATTGAAGCGTCGATCAGCGAGCCCCCTGCTCCCAGGGCGGCGGACAAGATCCTGGACGTGGCGCGCGACCTCTTTTACCGCGAGGGCATAAGAGCGATCGGCGTCGACGAGATCGTCAGGCGCGCCGGCGTCACCAAGCCGAGCCTGTACCGCAGCTTTCCGTCCAAGGACGAGCTTGCCGCCTCCTATCTGCGGAAATACGACCTCGAATTCTGGGAGCGCTTCGACGAGGCAGTCGACGCGCATCCGGGCGATCCGCGCGCGCAGATTATCGCTTTCCTGACCCGCGTCGGCAAACGCACGCAAAAGCCGGACTATCGCGGCTGCGGCATGACCAATGCTGCGGTGGAATATCCCGAGCGCGGCCACCCCGCGCGGGTGGTGAGCGAGAACAACAAAGTCGAATTGCGCCGGCGACTGCGCGCCATGGCCGCCGCAATGGGCGCCGCCGATTCCGATACGCTGGGTGACGGCCTGCTACTGCTCATCGAAGGCGCCTATATCAGCGGCCAACTTTTCGGCCTGGGCGGACCGGCGGCGGCGGTCGCCCGCAACGCCGACCTCTTGATCGAAGCCAGCTTGAAGAAATAGCGATTGACGTTACGCTTCCGGCAACTCGAACGGAGTTGCCAGTAATGCGAGCTCTTCTGATCCCGGTTGCCCTCGCCGGTTTCTGCCAGGCGGCCCAGGCCGGCGACATCTCCAGCGCCTATACCGATCTCGACTCGAAGAGGGACTGCGTGACCTATGCGCAGGCCGGGGAAGGCGACGGCGACTGGGCGAGCCTCGTCTGCTCAGGCTATCGCGGCTACCCGGTGCTGATCGGCTACGACGACGCGCGCGAATCCGTCTATTACGGCTTTCCGTCCGACGACATGACCGCGATCTGGGAGAGCTTCACCGCCTTCAACGGCTCCGGCCCGAAAGTGGAATGGCGCATCGAGACCAATGGCGACGTCGCCATCCCCTTCGCCGCGATCCACCGCCGCTCCGTCAACAATCCCGAGGACGAGAAGAAATCGACCGATGTGCTGGTCGTCGCCAAGGTGGCGCAACCGGAAGAGCACCAGGGCTGCACGATCGGCCTGGTTTTAGCCACCGGCAATCCGCAGGCCAACGACCAGGCGCGCAAGCTCGCCGACGAAAAGGCGAAGACCTTCGCCTGCGGCAAGGACAAGCGAGAGGTGATCGGCGACGTGCCGCCCTTCGGCCGGGTCGACAATTAACCGGGCCTCGCCAACCATAGGGCCAGAGCCGCATCGGGTTCCCATTCGCCTCGCTGCCTAGTAAACCCTTGCGCGATTGCAGCCGGTCTCGGGAGGTCCGCTTGTCCAGTTCTGTCAGCGTCGCAAACGAGAACGGCGTGGCGGTGGTCACCATCGACAATCCGCCTGTCAATGCGCTCAGTTTTCATGTCCGCAAGCCGCTTTATGAGGCGCTCACCGCTTTGCGCGACGATCCCGCCGCGAGGGCCATCGTCATCGCCTGCGCCGGGCGCACTTTCGTGGCCGGCGCCGACATCACCGAATTCGGCAAGCCGGTCGAGCAACCGGAATTGCGCGCCATTATCGCCCTGCTGGAAACGATTCCCAAGCCGACGGTCGCCGCCATCCACGGCACGGCGCTGGGCGGCGGGCTGGAACTGGCACTGGGCTGCCATTTTCGCGTCTCGGACGCCGCCGCCAAGCTCGGCCTGCCGGAGGTAAAGCTCGGCCTGTTGCCGGGCGGCGGCGGGACCGTACGTTTGCCACGCCTGGTCGGCGCCGCGAAAGCGCTCGGCATGATCGTCTCGGGCAGCCCGATCTCGGCCGGCGAGGCAAAGGCCGCCGGTCTTGCCGATGCGGTTGTCGACACCGATCTCTTGGCAGAGGCGGTTCGTTTCGCCCACGAAATGGCTGATCGAGGCGGGCCGTTCGTGCCGGTGCGTGACCGCAATGACCGCCTTGCCGGGTCCGATCTCGCAGCCTTCGACCGCCAAGCCGCCGATCTGGCAAGAAAAGCCCGCGGACTGGACGCGCCGCTTGCCTGCGCCGAAGCCGTGCGCAACGCGATCACCTTGCCGTTCGACGCAGCCCTCGCGGCCGAGCGGCAGCTTTTCCAAAAGCTCGTTTCCGGCGACCAGTCGCGCGCGCAGCGGCATCTTTTTTTCGCCGAGCGCGAGGCGGCGAAGGTGCCGGGCAAGGATTTGCGGAAGCGCCGGATAGAGCGCGTCGGCGTGATCGGCGCCGGCACCATGGGCGGCGGCATCGCCATGGCCTTCGCCAATGGCGGTCTCCCGGTGACTTTGCTCGAGACGAGCGAGGAGGCGCTGCGCCGCGGACTGGCGACGATCGAGAAGAATTATGCCGTCTCCGTCAGCCGCGGCTCATTGACCGAGGAGGCGAAGCAAAAGCGGCTTGATCTGTTCAAGAGCAGCACCGACTACGCCGATCTCGCCGATTGTGATTTGATCATAGAGGCCGTGTTCGAGGACATGGCGGTCAAAAAGGACGTCTTCGGCAGGCTCGACGCGATCGCCAAGCCTGGCGCCATCCTCGCCACCAACACCTCCTATCTCGACGTGAACGAAATCGCCGCCTCGACCTCGCGGCCGCAAGATGTGCTCGGCATGCATTTCTTTTCGCCGGCAAACGTCATGAAGCTCCTTGAGATCGTTCGCGCCGAAAAGACCGCGCCCGAGGTGCTGGCGACGGTCACCGACCTCGCGCGGCGCATCGGCAAGGTCGCGGTCGTCGTCGGCGTCTGCCACGGTTTTGCCGGCAACCGTATGCTGTCCGCGCGCGGCGCCGAGAATGAAGCGCTGTTGCTGGAAGGCGCGACGCCAAGCCAGGTCGACAAGGCGTTCACCGATTTCGGCTGGCCGATGGGGCCGTTCCAGATGGGCGATCTCGCCGGCCTCGATATCGGCTGGCGCAACCGCAAGGCGCGCGGCCAGACGGCTGTGATCGCCGATGCGCTGTGCGAGCAGGGCCATTTCGGCCAGAAGACCGGGCGCGGCTGGTACCACTATGAGGCCGGCTCGCGTGAGCCGGTTGCCGATCCGGAAGTCGAGGCGCTGATCCGGGCGAAGGCGGAAGAGCTTGGGATCCCTCATCGCGAGATCGGCGCCGAGGAGATTCTCGAACGCACGCTTTATCCCTTGGTCAACGAGGGCGCGAGGATTCTCGAGGAAAGCGTCGCAGCACGCGCGTCCGACATCGATGTCGTCTGGGTCAATGGCTACGGCTTCCCGATCGGCAAGGGTGGGCCGATGTTCTGGGCCGGGGTCGCAGGCGCGGCGAAGATCGTCGAGCGGCTGGAATTCTGGCATGGGCGGACCGGCCGGCCGATCTTCGAGCCGGCGCCGGCGTTGAGGCGGTTTGCCGAGATGGGATCGTGGGCGGTTGCGGGCGGATAGCGGCGTTACGCCGCGATCCTTCGCGCCCCCCTCTGGCCTGCCGGCCATTTCCCCACGAGGGGGAGATTAGCTGTTCCGGCGCCCCGCCCGTTCCTGCGACGTAGGAGATTGGCGAAAGCCGAGGCGACGGCTGATCTCCCCCCCTTGTGGGGGAGATGTCCGGCAGGACAGAGGGGGGCGCTGTCCCGCCAGCGCTTCCAGCCTCGCACTGTCCCTATCCACCAAATTTGACCACGTGGACAAATCTCAGGCGCCGTTCCATAGTCGCTCGTCTGACATTTTTGAACGGCCGGCTCGACACGGCTGTCGAACAGAGGGGCACTTCAATGGAAAACGAACGTAGCAAAACGCAACGCGCCGGCCTGTCGCGGCGCAACGTGCTGGAACTCGGCGCGCTCGGTCTCGCGGCCACCGTGCTGCCCGGCGCGGCCTTCGCCAAGGACAAGAAACTGAAGGTGGCGGCGATCTTCGCCACGCCGATCGAGGAGCCGTGGGACAACCAGATCCATGTCGCCCTGCAGAAGGCCGAGAAGGAGCTGGGCATCGAATACAAATGGTCGGAAAAGGTGCAGACCGCCGACTTCAGCCGTGTGATGCGCGAATATGCTCAAGGCGGCTACCAGCTGGTGCTGGGCGACGCCTTCGCCGCCGAGCGCGAGTCGCGCCGCACGGCCAAGCAATTCCCGAAGACGGCATGGCTGTTCGGCTCGGGCGCCGGTCCGGCCGAGCCCAATTTCGGCGTCTTCGACAACTGGATCCATGAGCCCGCCTATCTCTCCGGCATGATCGCCGGAAAGATGTCGAAATCGGGCACGGTCGGCGCCGTCGCGGCGATGGGCATTCCGGAAGTCAACCGGCTGGTCAACGCCTTCTTTGCCGGCGCCAAGGAGGTCAACCCGAACGTCAAGAAGAAGGTCGCCTTCATCGGCTCCTTCTTCGATCCGCCCAAGGCCAAGGAAGCGGCCGTGGCGCAGATCGATGCCGGCGTCGATGTCATCTATGCCGAGCGCTTCGGCGTCATCGAGGCGGCCGTGGAGAAGAAGATCTTCGCCATCTCCAACATGTCCGACCAGTCCAGCCTCGGGCCGGATACCGTCATCACCGGCCCGGTGTGGGACATGTACCCAACGGTCGAGCAGGCGATCAAGCTGGTCAAGGCCGGCGTCTTCACCGCGCAGGACTATGGCGATTTCTCGCGCATGGCCAAGGGCGGCTCGTATCTGGCGCCCTTCCACAAGTTCGACAAAACGCTGCCGGCGGACGTCAAGGACCTGGTCGAGAAGAAGAAGGCCGAGATTCTCGAAGGCAATTTCCGCGTCGACGTCGACGAGAACACGCCGGTTTCGGATTGACGCCTGGGGCGGCGCGAAGCCCCCCTCTCTGTCCTGCCGGACATCTCCCCTTCAAGGGGGGAGATTGGCAGTTCCGTCGACGGCGCTCGATCTTTTTCAACGTCGAAAGTCGGCGAAGGCTGGCGTGACATTCAATCTCCCCCCCTTGAGGGGGACATGGCCGGCAGGCCAGAGGGGGGTGCGCCAGGCACGCCCTTTCAAGTTTAGCCAATCCTGCAGGAGCACCCTTGTCCGCCCCACTCATCGAAATGCGCGGCATCACCAAGAGCTTCGGCGCCGTCAAGGCGAACGAGGCCGTCGACCTCAGCGTCGCACCCGGCGAGATTCTCGGCCTGCTCGGCGAGAACGGCGCCGGCAAGACGACGCTGATGAACGTGCTGTTCGGCGCCTATGCGCCGGACGCCGGCGAGATCCTGGTCGAAGGCAGGCCGGTCGCCATCCACAATTCCGCCGACGCCCTGGCCGCCGGCATCGGCATGGTGCACCAGCATTTTCACCTCGCGCCGCGCCTCACGGTGCTGGAGAACCTCCTGATCGGCATTCCCGGCAAATCCGGCCGCATCGATCGTGCTCGCGGGCTTGCCCGCCTGGACGAAATCAGCCGGCAATATGGGCTGAGCCTCGATCCGAACCTGCCGGTGTCGGCGCTGTCGGTCGGCGAGCAGCAGCGGCTGGAAATCGTCAAGGCGCTGTTCCGCGGCGCCAGGCTTTTGATCCTCGACGAGCCGACGGCGGTGCTGGCGCCGAGCGAAGTGGACGGCCTATTCGCCGCCCTTCGCTCGATGACGGCGCAAGGGCTCGGCATCATCTTCATCTCGCACAAGCTCAACGAAGTCAGGGCCCTCACCCATCGCTGCGTCGTGCTGCGCCACGGCAAGGTCGCCGGTCGCGTCGATCATCCGGCAGGCACCACATCGGCGGAAATGGCCAAGCTGATGTGCGGCCACGAAATCGTCCCGCCGGTCAAGCAGGCTTCGACGCCCGGTGCTTCCGTGCTGACGCTCGACGGCATATCCACCTCCGCCCACGCCGGCACGCCGCTGCGCGAGGTCTCGCTTTTCGTCCGCGCGGGCGAGATCCTCGGCATCGCCGGCGTTTCCGGCAACGGCCAGCGTGCGCTGGCCGACGTCATTTCCGGCATGCTGCCGCCGAGGGCTGGCACCATGATGATAGCCGGCAAAGCGGTGACGCATTTTTCGCCGCGCGAGCTGCAGGCGCTCCGGCTCGGCCGCATCCCGGAAGACCGGATGACGACCGGCCTCGTCACCAACCTGCCTTTGGCCGACTCCATGGTGCTGCCGCGTATCGGCACCGAGGCCTTCAGCCGCAAAGGATTGCTCAATCCCGCCGCCATCCGCGCCTTTGCCGAGCAACAGATCAAGGCCTATGACATACGCTGCCCCGGACCGATGGTGCGCGCCGGCGCTCTGTCCGGCGGCAATCTGCAAAAGGCGCTTCTTGCGCGCGAGCTCGCTTTCGACCCCAAGGTGCTGATCGTCTCGCAGCCGACGCGCGGCCTCGACATCGGCGCCGCCCGCTTCATCCACGAGAAATTCCTCGCCATGCGCGCCAGGGGCTGCGGCATCATCGTCATCGGCGAGGACCTCGAGGAATTGCTGATGCTCTCGGATCACATCGCCGTGATGTATGAGGGCCGCATCGCCGGCACGCTTTCGAGCGCTGACGCCACCGTCGCAAGGCTCGGCCTGATGATGACCGGCGCGGAGGGGCACGCCTGATGTTTCGCCTCGAAGCCCGCACGTCGACGCCGGCCTGGTTCAACCTCGCGCTGCCGCTGGTCGCCATCGCCGCCACACTAGTCCTATGCAGCGGCCTCATCGCTGTGACCGGCGCCGGCGTGATCGAGGCCTATGGCGTGATGCTGTCTGCATCCCTCGGCGACAGCTACGCCATCACCGAGACGCTGGTGCGCGCCGCCCCGATGATCTTCACCGGCCTGGCGGTGGCGATCGCCTTCCGCGCCAAATTCTGGAACATCGGCGCCGAGGGCCAGCTGCTCGCCGGCGCGGTGGCAAGCTGCTTTGTCGGCGCCATCCCGATGCCGGGCTACCTCGCCATGCTGCTGATGGCCCTTGTAGGCGCCGCCGCCGGCGCTCTCGTCGCGCTGGTGCCGGCGACATTGCGCGTCAAATTCAAGGTCGACGACGTGGTCAGCTCGCTGCTGCTCAACTCGGTCATCTATTACGCGCTGATGGCGCTGATCGAGGGGCCGTGGAAGGACACCTTCTCCGGCTACCCGATCTCGCCGCCGATCGAGGATTCGGCCAATTTCCCGGTGCTGATCGAAGGCACAAGGCTGCATCTCGGCGTCATCGCGGCGCTGATCGCCGCACCCCTTTGCTGGTTCCTGATCGCCCGCACCACACTTGGCTTCCGTATCCGCGTCACCGGCGAAAACCCGGAAGCCGCGCGCTATGGCGGCATCAACGTCCAGCGCGTGCTGCTTTCCACCGCGCTGCTCTCCGGCGCGCTGGCCGGGCTGGCCGGCGTCGGCGAGGTCGGCGGCGTCCACTTCCAGGTGATGAGCGACATCTCGCCGGGTTACGGCTATTCCGGCATCGTCGTCGCGATGCTTGCCAGGCTCAACCCGCTCGGCGTGGTACCGGCGGCGATCTTCCTGGCCGCCGTCATGACCGGGGCCGAGGCGATGTCGCGAGCGACCGGCGTGCCGGCGTTCTTAAGCGATGTCATCCAGGGCACGGCGCTGCTGGCCATGCTGGTGGCGCTGCTGTTCACCGCCTACCGCATCCGCCGCGTGGGAGCGCAAACATGAGCGCGGTGTTCGAGCAGATCTTCCAGGTCGGCTTTCTCGCCGCCATCATCCGCATCGCCACGCCGCTTGCTTTCGCGACGCTCGGCGAAATGTTCTCCGAGCGCGCCGGCGTGCTCAATCTCGGCATCGAAGGCATCATGCTGCTGTCGGCGATGGCCGGATTCACCGCCGCGAGCCTCAGCGGCAGCCTTTGGCTGGGCGTGCTGGTGGCCGCGCTGGTCGGGGCGCTGATGGGCGCGCTGCATGCGCTGTTCACCGTGGCGTTGGGCCTCAGCCAGCATGTCTGCGGCATCGGCGTGACGCTGTTCTCATCCGGCCTTGCCTATTTCCTCTACCGGCTGATCTTCGGCCAGCAATCGGTGCCGCCGAGCATCGACGGCTTCAAGACGGTGCCGATCCCGCTGCTTTCGGACATCCCGATCCTCGGCCCGGCGGTGTTCAACCAGTTCACGCTGGTTTATCTCGCAATCATCGCCGTTCCGCTCGCCGCCTTCGTGCTCTATCGCACGCCATGGGGGCTGTCGGTGCGCATGGTCGGCGAGAATCCGCGCGCGGCAGATTCGGCCGGCGTCAGCGTGATCGCCACGCGCTTCCAGGCGGTGATCCTCGGCGGCGCGCTGATGGGCCTTGCCGGCGCCTTCCTCACCATGGCGCAGTTCAACGCCTTCACCTTCGGCGTCGTATCCGGGCGTGGCTGGGTGGCGATCGCGCTAGTCGTGTTCGGCCGCTGGGATCCCTGGCGCTCGGCGGGCGCGGCGCTGCTTTTTGCCTTCGTCGATGCGCTGCAGCTCAGGATGCAGGCGAGCGGCCTCGGCCACATCCCCTACGAAGCCTTCCTGATGCTGCCCTTCATCTTCACCATCGTCGCCATGGCCTTCATGTCGCGCAGCGCGGTCGCGCCTTCGGCGCTGCTGAAGCCGTTCCGGCGGGAGGAGCGGTAGGCGGTAGGACTCGGCGCCCTTTCCTCTCCCTCCGGAGGGGGGAGAGGTGGTGCTGCGAAGCAGCGACGGAGTGGGGGAACCACCTTGCAACCGCCGCCGACGGATATTGAAATGGGCCCAGGCGCACGAATCTTCCTGCGCCGCGCCAGGGTCGACCCCACTCCGTCGAGCTGCGCTCGACACCTCTCCCCCGATCGACGGGGTAGAGGAAGGGCGCCTGGCCGTCCCTGGACGAAGAACACGGACCTTGGAAAGCCTGCGTGCCGTTGACGAAGCTCAATTCATGGGCGAGGCGGCTAAGGCCGCTCGAGCGATTGATGTTTGCCCGCGAACACTCCGGAGCTCGGTTCGAGCGGTTTTGGCCAAATCGCCCCTGTTCCGAAAGCCACCAGACCGCGCCCGGCGATGAGTATGAAAAACCCCGAATTGGCCTTGCATAAAAATCTTGTTCCAGAAATCGCCCAAAAATAACAATCGACAAAGTCTACTATCTTTATAGATTAATGGTCGCGACGGAGGATCGATCATGTCCTACATTCAGAACGCCCAACGCAAAGGCCAGAGGCTTGCCGCCGACCAGAGCTGGAGGCCCGCCTATGGCGGCACGTTCGCCTATCTCGTCTTTGCGCTTGCCTTCGTGTTCACCGGCGCCGTCGTTTTCGGGATCATCCCCTGACTGAGCGGGGCCAGGGCAATTCCAGGAAAATTGTGAGCGGTTGGGCTCGGCGGCTTCGCCGTAGCCGTCCGCCCGGAATTGCTTAAACCAAAGACCCCGCCGTACAAGAATCTGAGTTGAGTAATCGGAGCTGAAGAAGGCCGGCGCGCTGTTGCGCGCCCAAAATGGATTTGACTCGGGGTTCGGAGCGGGGCGACCCAACGTGATGGAGGAGATGGCAATGCCGATCGAGTTCACGCATGTTCCAGGCAAGCCTGCCAATGGCAGCTTCTTCTACGATTTCGCCGAGACGGCGACCAAATTGTCGCTGATCGAGGACGCCGGCTTTCGCAAGCTGGTGGTGGACGATCCGGCCGGACTGCTTACCAACATGGACATCGCCGCGCAGACGCTCGACCGCACCGGCTCGCTGGAGGTGGTGCTGACGCATTGGGCCGGCGTGATCGAGCCGACGGTGGCGGCAAGGCAGATCGCGGCGCTCGACCGTAGAAGCGGCGGGCGTCTGTCGCTTCGCATGCTGAGCGAGCCGCTTGAAGACAGCGACGCCGAGGCGCGGCCGGTCGGCCACAGCGTGGTGTGGCAGCGCATCGACGAATATCTGGTGTTGCTCAAGCGCCTGTGGTCGAACGACAGGCCCTTCGACCATGAGGGCGCCTTCTACAGCGTGCGCGGCGGCTTCGTGCCGCGCAAGGGCCCGCATGGCGCCGATCTCGTCATCCGGCTCGGCGGCCAGTCAGGCACCGCGCTGAAGGTCGCCGGCAAGCATGCAGATGTCTTCGAGCTGACCGCCGGTTCGCCCGACGAGGTGAGGCAATTGATGGAGCGCGCGCGCAGCGCCGCCGCCGAGCACGGCCGCGGCGGCAGGCTGCGCTTCGCGCTTCCGGTAGCCATCCGCCCGAACGGCTGGACGGGCGCCTCGGATCACAAGGCGGTCGAGATTGCCGGGCCGCCGGCGGGGCTCGCCTTGGCGCTGTTGCCCTATGCGGCGCTCGGCATCGAGGAGTTCATGATCGGCGGCATCGACCGCCTGAGCGAGATCGCCCGCATCGGGCGCGAGACGATCACGCTGGTCGCGAATTCGCTGGCGCGACGCGGGACGCAGGTCCCGCAGCCGGGTGCGTTCGCCTCGCACCCCTTTGCGCAACACTGCGCGTCCTAGACTAATGCCACTGCACAGGAATTTTGACCGGTCGGCTGTTTGCGTTGGCAGGTGGCATGCGTTGGAGATTGGCCGAAACGCCCATCGCGATCGTCATTC
>NZ_VFWS01000450.1:0-1297 GCF_006443065.1 Mesorhizobium sp. B1-1-5
TGGAAACGTTCCAACCTCCACTCCGGCGGCTTCGGCACAAATCCATGCCGAACCGGCGCATGGAAAAGGGGCTCCTACCTGGTGGAGGTGATTGGCCACTGCGGCGCCTGCGACACTCCAAGGAATACGACGTTCGGCATGGATGAAGATCGCAAGCTTGCCGGCGGCAGCGCCGGTATCTGGCAGGCGTTCAACATCAGCAGCGACAAGATCGCGGGCATAGGCGGCTGGAGCGATGAGGAGCTGTTTCGGTTTCTCAAGACCGGCGCCATGCCTGGAAAGGCATATGCGGGCGGTCCGATGGCGGAAACGGTCATGAACAGTCTGCAATATCTTTCGGACGACGACATTCATGCCATCGTCGCCTATCTCAGGACCGTGCCCGCCCAATCGGGAGACGAGAAGCGGCCGCGCTTCGCGTGGACCAATCCGCCCGCAGCCGCCCGCGATGCCGGGACGAAGACCAGCGTGGAGGGCAGCGGGGTCGCGGTGGGCGACGATCTCTACCGGTCGCTCTGCTCGGGATGTCATGGCCTGAATGGAGGCGGATCGGCGGATGGCACCTATCCATCACTGACCAACAACAGCACTCTCGGCGTAACCTCGCCTGAGAATGTCGTCATGACCATCCTTGAAGGCGTCAAGGCAGGCGGCGTCGCGGGCCGCAAATCGATGGCGGCCTTTGACGGCTGGCTGGACGACGGCCAGGTGGCGGCCCTTGCAAACTATGTGACAGCGCGCTTCGGAAACCCGCAAGTCAGCGTCACGGCAGCCGATGTGCGCCAGATGCGGGCAGGCTCGACGACAGAGCAGACGGTGCTGGTTCTGGCGGCCCAGGGGCTGGTGGGGGGCGGCATCGTATTTGTGCTTGGTCTGGCGCTTCTGCTCGCCAGACGCCTTCGCCTGAGAAGGCACCAGAGGCATCTCACATTCGTGTCAATGGGCAGGCCATGAGACGGTGTGCCGAAGCGTGGCGGACCTGTTCCGCCTTTCCGTGCAACGATGAACTGCCTCAGCTTGATATCTCGACCGAGCCCTTCTGAGAGGAACTCCCGGCAACGCCGCGAGGGGCCCGAAAAACCTCCGCCAGCCAATCAATGAACACCCTGATCCGCGAAGACAGATGGCGGCTCTGGGGATAGAGCACGGATACGGGTATCGGCGGTGGTGGGAAGGCTTCCAGTATCGGAACCAATTGCCCGGTGGCGATCTGATGCTCTACGCGATAACGCGGGACCTGTATCAACCCGAGCCCGGCGACGCACGAGGCCGTGTAGATTTCGGCGCCCCGGACGAC
>NZ_VFWS01000451.1:0-1295 GCF_006443065.1 Mesorhizobium sp. B1-1-5
CTTCTAAGCATGCCGGCGCGCATATACATCGACGTTGTCCGGGGAATCCCGCCGATCGTCTGGCTGTTCATTATCTTCTTCGGATTGGGCAGCGGAGTGATCGTTCTCAGTTCCTATCAGGCTGCCATCCTGGGTATGGGGCTGGTATCAACGGCCTATCTCGCTGAAATCTACAGGGGTGGCTTCCTGGCCCTCTCGAAGGGCCAGCGGGAGGCGTCCACGGCGCTCGGTATGACGCGCCTGGATACGCTGCGCTACAGCCTGGCGCCGCAGGTCCTGCGCGTCTCGGTTCCGCCCATGGCGACCTTTCTTGTCAGCCTGCTCAAAGACACGACCGTGGCCTCCACGATCGGTGTCCGCGACGTGATGATGTACGCATCGCAGCAGGCCCAAGGCGGAGGCGGCAGCTTCATGCCGTTCATTTTCGCTGCGCTTCTCTACATCGCGCTGTCGATACCCGTTGTCGTGTTGGCACGCGCCGTGGACGAGCGGCTGCGCTCAAGAGGGCAAGCGAAATGAGCGAGATGCTGGGCCACTGGCTGGACTGGTCCCCCCCGCGTTTCCAAGGAGTTCTTGTCAGTCTCCAGTTGGCGGGCCTGGCGCTGCTGTTCGGATTGCCTATCGGTCTCGTTCTTGCGCTTGCCTCCTCCTCTGGAAACAGGCTCGTCCGCTATTTCGCGGTGGTACTTGTCGAGATCGGGCGCGGCGCGCCCGCACTCGTCGTCCTGCAGATGGTCTACTATGGATTGCCTGCTTCGGGGATGACCGTAAGTGCCTTCACCTCTGGCGTGATTGCGTTGGCGCTAACGACGGGCGCCTACACCAGCGAGATCCTTCGGGCCGGTCTGAACGCGGTTCCGCATTGTGAGATCGAGGCGGGCCTGGCGCTCGGCATGACCCGCCGGGACATCCTGCGCTTCGTGGTGATCCCCCAGGGAATCCTGTTCGCAATACCCGCGCTGATGGGCTTTGCCATTCTCATCTTCCAGGCGACGGCCCTTACATACACGATCGCCATCCCCGAACTTCTGGCGCGCGCCTATCGCGTGGGTGCGGCCACCTACCTCTACCTCGATGTCCTGATCCTGGCGGGCCTGTTCTATCTCGCCATCACCGTCCCGTTCGGGTGGCTGGTCTCGTACACCGAACGTAGGCTGGGCAGCCATCTCGGCTGACCTGCAATCAAAAACCATAAATGTCAGAGGAGAGCAAAGTGAAAAAGTGGAGTAAGATCATCTCGGCCGAAGCCATTGCCACGGCCATGGGTGCCAGCGTCGCTTCCGCACAGGATTGCA
>NZ_VFWS01000452.1:0-1290 GCF_006443065.1 Mesorhizobium sp. B1-1-5
TGAAGATTGCCGTCTCGATCGCGACCTCATTGGTCGTACCGGAATGAATGCGCCCACCGGCGCCGCAATATTCGCCTTCCGTGTTCTCGCGGATGCACAATATATCGAAACCATCACGGCGAAGGGGTCCCTGGACGCCTGGCAACAGCCTGTGCGGCCGTATGTTGGCATACTGCGTGAATCCTTTGCGGATTGGCAGGAGCAGTCCGTGAAGCGATACGGAGTCGGCCACCTTCGCTGGCCATCCCACAGCGCCGAGGTAAATCGCATCGAACTTCCGCAGCATCTCGACGCCGTCAGGCGGCATCATCGCACCGGTTTCCAGATAGTAGGCGCACGACCATGCAAATTTCGTAGGATCAAGGGCGAAACCGCCTCGCTTTGCCGCCGCCTGCAGCACCTGCCATCCCGCCTCGGTCACATCCTTGCCGATGCCGTCGCCGGGAATGAGCGCTATCGTGTAAGCCTTCATTGAGATCCTCCTGGAGACCGATGGGCACCGAAGGTCGCAGCTTGCTCAACATTGCAGCGACATTCGGCATCTCGTACCTGGTTTCATCGGAACAATAGTCGACAGAGCGCCGCATTTTTCGCCGAGAATGAGCCGCCCGGCCGCGTCGAATCGCGTCGGGCGGAACCTGGAAAGTCGATTGTTCTGGAACCGCCGCGCGCGCTATTCGGCCGGACCTTGAGCGTTGAGCTCAGTCGTAAACGCTGACGTAGATCTTGCGCACGGTTTCGATCGTGCGCCAGACGCCGACAAAGCCGGGCTTCATCACGAAACTGTCTCCGGTACGGTAAGTCTTGGTCTCACCGCCCTTCTCCTCGATCTCGCCGAGACCCGAAACGATGTGGCAGAATTCGCAGGTAGTGCCCTTGATAGAATGCGTCTCGCCGGGCGTCGCCTCCCAGACGCCGGTCAGGACCTTCTCGCCTTTCGAGGCATCCTGCGCCCACGTCTTGAAGGATGGATTGCCCGAAATGAGCCGCTCTGGAGTTGGCAATGCCTGCTTCGGCGCGAAGGCTGGATCTGTGTCGATCGTGATCAGAAGTGACATGTCATGTTTCCCTGTTAGTAGCCGAGTGTCCGATCGACGAGGCCGATCAGTTCTTCCCCGGCGCGGTGGCGCCGGATATTGTCCACGACGGATTGCGCCGCGGAATCTGCTTGCGTTACGGAAGCGATGTGCGGCGTGATCATCACCTTCGGGTGCCGCCAGAGCGGATGGCCGTCCGGCAGCGGCTCGGGATCGGTGACATCGAGCATTGCGGCATCAAGGTGCCCGCTAT
>NZ_VFWS01000453.1:0-1289 GCF_006443065.1 Mesorhizobium sp. B1-1-5
TTGTCGATCCGCGCGCGCTGAAGGGCAACCCCGACAAGGCGCGACGTTCCAAGTCCAGCCCGCAAGCCGACGCATTGCTGCTGGCGACCATTCGCGCCGTCGGTATCGTGCAGCCGCCCGTCGTTGTACCCGAATCCGATGGCGGCAACGGCTTCGTCATCGATGCCGGCCATCGCCGGGTCAAGCAGGCCATTGCCGCCGGGCTTGAAGAGATCGCGGTGCTGGTGGTCGAGCGCGCCGAAGATGGCGGCGCCATGCGCTCGCTCGCCGAAACGCTTGCGCATGAACAGCTCAATCCCGTCGATCAGTGGCGGGCGATCGAGCGTTTGCTCGCGCTCGGATGGACCGAGGAAGCGATCGCCGTCGCCCTGGCTCTGCCGGTTCGCCAGATCCGCAAGCTTCGTCTGCTCGCGAATATCCTGCCGGCGATGCTCGATCAGATGGCCAAGGGCGATATGCCCAATGAGAGCCAGCTGCGCACCATCGCTTCTGCCTCGCTCGAGGACCAGAAGGAGGTCTGGAAGAAGCACAAGCCCTCGAAGGCCGACCCCAAAGTGTCCTGGTGGAGCGTGACACAGGACCTGCAGAAGACCCGCATGTATGCCCGCGATGCCAGCTTCGGCGATGAGCTGGCGCAGGCCTACGGGATTGCCTGGGTCGAGGATCTGTTCGCCCCGGCCGATCAGGACAGCCGCTACACCACCGACGTCGAGGCGTTCCTGGGCGCGCAGCAGGAGTGGATGACGCAGAACCTGCCCAAGAAGGGGTCATCACCGAGACCAACAATTGGGGCCAGCCGGAACTGCCGAAGAAGGCGGAGCGCGTCTATGGCAAGCGGGGCAAGTCCGACCATACGGCCCTGTACCTCGATCGCGAGGGCAAGGTGCAGACGGTGCATTTCCGTATGCCGGAGGCGAAGAAGCCGAAGAAGGGCGAACAGCCGGTCGGGGAGGGCGACGATGCTGCGATCGTCGTGAAGGCCCGTCCAGATGTCACCCGCAAGGGCATCGAGATGATCGGTGATCTGCGCACCGATGCTCTGCATGAAGCGCTGTCGCGGGCTCCGATCGATGACGACACGCTGATGGCGCTGTTGGTTCTGGCGTTCGCAGGGCAGAACGTGACGGTGGCGTCCGGCACGCGCGACATCTCGTATTACGGGGCTGCCGGCCTAGGCGAACATGCCGCCTGCCTGTTCGACCAGGAGGGCAAGCTCGACTTCGACATGGACACGCTTCGCGTCGCCGTGCGCTCGCTCCTGATCGACGTCTTGTCGTGCAGGGAAAACC
>NZ_VFWS01000454.1:0-1288 GCF_006443065.1 Mesorhizobium sp. B1-1-5
ACCGCGCCGGCACCTCCGGCGAGCTGGTCGAGAGTGAGGGACTGACACGTTATCCTGTGATGACCGAAAAATTCCTGCTGGTGACGCCAAAGGGTTTTGCCGGCGATGTCGGTGACATCGTCAAGCTCTCCAAGAAGCTCGCCTTCGTGCGCTTCTCGCGCGAGACGCCGGTTGGCCTGCGCGTCGACCAGCATCTGAGCCGCCTGCGCATCGAGATCCCGCGTGCCATGGAAGGTGACCGCTCCAGCGTGGTGATGGCGCCGGTCGCGGCCGGCATGGGCTTTGCGATCCTGACGCCGACCCTGCTCATCGACGGGCTGGCGGAGGGTATGGAGATTGACGTCCATCCCTTGCCGTTCACCGGGCTGTCGCGCAACATCCTTCTGGTCGCGCGCGAGCGGGAGCTCGGAAACCTCCCCGAGGCTTTCGCCACGCGTACCGCGGAAGTGCTGACCAACGCGATCAGCACCCGCCTGCCTGGCCTTCCCGCCGACTGCTATGCCGTCGATCGCCCCTCGTCGCATGACTAATCAACTCCATCAGTTATCCTGATAAGGAAGTTTGGCGGTGTGCGCGCCGCGCATTCCGTGTTTTCAATCCAGGAGTTCGCAACACGGGAGACACGGCATGAACGCTCCGCACGTCCATTCCAACCTGGACATCGACTGGTCGACCGAGGCCATCGTCGATCGGCGGAACCGCTTCTATTCGGCCACGCAGCGCAAGTTCGTTCCTTACAAGGACCCGCTGATCCTCAAGCGCGGCAAGGGCCAGTATGTCTGGGACGAGAAGGATCGTAAATACATCGACCTGCTCGGCATGAACCTTTGCATCTCGGTCGGCCACGCGCATCCGCAGGTGGTCAAGGCGGCCACCGAGCAACTGGCGGAACTGACGCATTGCACGACGATGTTCTACCACCCGGTTCCGGCTCAGTACGCGGAGGAACTGGTGGCAACGATGCCGGCCGGTCACGATTGGGTCGTACATTTCACCAACAGCGGGGCCGAAGCGATCGATCTTGCGCTGCTGATGGCGCGCTCGCATACCGGCAACATCGACATGCTGGCGCTTGCCTCGAGCTATCACGGCGCCACTTTCGGCGCGCAGTCGGTGACCGGGATAGCGGGTTTTCGCCATCCCGTGCCCCAGCTTGGCGGGGTCACTTTCGTGGCCGAGCCCAACCAGTATCGCGGCATTCATGGCGAAGGCTTGCAGCCCTATCTCGACGAGGTCGAGCGCGCCATAGCGAGTTCAACCAGCGGCGGGCTGGCCGGCATGATTATCG
>NZ_VFWS01000455.1:0-1286 GCF_006443065.1 Mesorhizobium sp. B1-1-5
ATATCGATGCAGCCAAGACCTTCGGCTTCGCGCCCGCTATCGCGGCAGATGGCAGTTTCGCGGCAAAGGATACCGACATCGCCTTCACCATTGCAGGTGGCACGCTGCGAGCGCCGCCGATCAGCCTCGAAAATCCTTCGGCGACCTTGTCCGCCGACATCACGGCGGACCTCAATGCCGATACGGTCTCCGCCAAGGGCGCGGTCACCTACCGGCCCGGCGACGAAGCGCTCGTCGGTTCCGAACCGGCGATGAATTTCAGCGTCGAGGGGCCGTTCGGCGCCGTCAAACGGCAGTTCGACAGCGAACCGCTGGCGCAGTTCCTGACCCAGCGCGCGCTCGAGAAGGAGCAGCAGCGGGTCGAGGCGATGCAGGCCGCGTTGCTGGAGAAGCAGCGGCTGCGGCGCGAAGTGCGTTACTACGCTGCGTTGCAGGACCAGCGCGACAAGGCGGCCGAGGAGCAGCGACAGCGGGAGGAGGCGGCGCGGCTGAAGGCCGAGGCCGACGCCAAGGCGAAAGCCGAGGCGGAAGCTCAGGCGCAGGCCGAAGCAGAGGCCAGGGCCAAGGCGGATGCCGAGGCAAAAGTCAAAGCCGAGGCGGATGCCAAGGCAAAGGCCGAGGAGGCGATGCGGACCTCCTCGCAGGAGAAGGCAAGGCTGGAAGCAGAGCGCAAGGGCGCCGAGCAGACGCCGAACCCGGAACCGGCGGCACCGCCGGTGGCCAATGACAATCCGCCTCCGGCCAAACCGCAGTTCAATCCGTCTACGATCGACAATTTGCTGAAGTCTTTGCAGTAGGGCAGTAGGGCAGTAGGGCAGTAGGGCAGTAGGCAGGGGATTTCCCTCGATCGTTCAAATAACGAGCAGTTCGGCGCTGTCGGCGACGTAGCGGGCGTGACGAAAATCGCGGATGGCGGCAAGCTTGCCCTCCTGCCAGACCAGCAGGATGAAATAGGCTGGTCGCGCAGCCGGATCGTTGCCGTCGTGAACGAGGACCACCGGCCTGTCCTCGACGAATCCCGGCACGAAACGCCAATCGCGGAGGCGGGAATAGTTGTGGAAATAGGTGGCCACTTCCTTGGGTCCGGTAAACCGCGTCCTGGCCACCAGCTCCAGGCGAACTTCATCGGCGAGCATGTCGCGCACGGCGTCGAAATCACGGGCGTTGAAGCGATCGATATAGGCTTCGAGCAACAGGCGTTCGGAGACGCCCAACCTGGGAACCGGCCGATCCTCGGGCTCGGCGGCGAGCTGGCTCAAGCGGCCGCGGCCACGCTGCAGCGCCGC
>NZ_VFWS01000456.1:0-1281 GCF_006443065.1 Mesorhizobium sp. B1-1-5
CCGGCCCCGGCCCGCTGACGATGGCGGGCGGCAAACTGGCCGTCACCGCGGATTGCCGCCTGGACAATCGCGACGAGCTGACGGCACGGCTCGGCGTCCGCGACGCATCGGTTGCCGACGCCGTGCTCCTGATGTGGGCCTATCTGCGCTGGGGCGAAGCCTGTCCCGTGCACCTGCAAGGCGACTTCGCCTTCGCCATCTGGGATGCCGAGCGGCAGGTGCTGTTTTGCGCGCGCGATCATTTCGGCGTCAAACCGTTCTACTATCACGCGGACGGGCAGCGCTTTGTCTTTGCCTCCGAGATCGGCCCGATCCTTGGCGTCACCGGGGCCGGCGCCCGCCTCAGCGAACATCAGATCTCGGGTTTCCTGGCAGGGCTGCCAGACGATCCGCAAGCGACGCCTTATACCGATATTTTCCGCCTGCCGGCGCGCCACAGCCTCACTGTGACGGGGCAGCGCGTGACGCTGCAGCGATACTGGCAGATCGAGCCGTCGTCGCGGCCTATGCGGCCGGACGCCGCCGAGGAATTCGCCCACCTCTTCTCGCAGTCCGTGCGCAACCGCATGCGCGGAAGCGCGGCGGTCGGGGCCATGCTGAGCGGCGGCCTGGACTCCTCTTCGATCGCCTGCGTGGCGGGCCGGCAAAACCTGTCCGAGGAAAAGCCGAGGCTGCCCACCTTTTCGCTGGTTTTCGAACGCGGTTCGGCGATGGACGAAACCCCCTTCATAGACGCGGTGCTGGAACAAGGGCGCGTCGACGGCACGCTGATCCCGGTCGGCAACTACGCGCCGTTCGCGGAATTCGAACGGGTGCTGGAAGAGCAGGAAGGAACGTTCCTGGCGCCGGGCCTTACGCTCACCCGGGAGGTATACAGGACGGCGGGCGCCAAAGGCGTCAATGTGCTTCTCGACGGCCATGGCGGGGACGAAGTCGTATCGCAGGGGCACGGCCATCTGCACGAGCTTGCCAACGCAGGCAAGTGGCTGGAGCTGTGGCGCGAGATCCGCAGCGCTTCCAACACCTATGGCGACGGCATGCTCGGCATGTATTTCCAGTTCCTGACCATCTACGGGCCTGCCTGGCGCGTGGCCAGGCTCAGGCACGCCGCGAACCGGCTCCTGCACAGGCTGCGAAAGCCGGCCCAGGGCGGAAGCTGGCGCGACCTGATCAATGCCGATCTTGCCGGCCGCACCGAGCTCATCGAGCGGGTTCACCGAGCCGGCTACAAGCGCCCGACGTCAGCGCCAGCGAGGCGCTGACGTCGGGCGGCTTGTAGCC
>NZ_VFWS01000457.1:0-1279 GCF_006443065.1 Mesorhizobium sp. B1-1-5
ATGCTGTTGATCTGAAAACCGCCGACGCTACGGGTCTCCGCGGCGCCGACGGTGTCGAAACGCGCCGCCTTCACCGTAATCGTCTGTACAATCCCCACTGTCTGAGAATGATTGGCGTCGATGTTTTCCGTCGAGTTCGACACGACATGGATGGTTTCGTTGGCCATGACTGTCAGCGAGCGGTTGGCGCCCACTGTCTCGGTGTCGTTCGAGCCGATGTTGGTGGTCTGGTCGACGCCGATCTTGACCGTCTTGTTGTTGCCGACGTCCTCGTCGAGGTTGTGGCCGACGGAGTGTTTGGCGTCGTGGTCAATGCGGTCGGACTGATCGTGCTGGACCAGCTTTGTGCGGTCATGCTTGATCAGAAGGTTGTGATCCTTCTGTGCCTGGAAATTGACCAGTTCGGAGCCGGCCTTATCCTCGAACATCAGTTCGTTGTAGCCGCCACCGCCTTTGGAAGAATCCGACTTCCAGCCCGATTGTGTGGCGTTGCCAGGCAGGCCGTAGGGCGGCATCTGCGAGGCATTGTAGACCCGGCCGGTGATGATCGGCAGGTCCGGGTCGCCTTCGATGAAGTCGACGATGACCTCCTGGCCGATGCGCGGTATCTGGATGAACCCCCAGCCACTGCCGGCCCAACTCTGCGACACCCGTACGAAACAGGAACTGTTCTGGTCCTTCTTGCCGACGCGGTCCCAATGAAACTGGACCTTCACCCGCGCATATTTGTCGGTGAATATCTCCTCGCCGGATGGACCGACCACCGTCGCCGTCTGCGGGCCGCGCATGATCGGTCGTGGCGTGGTCCGCGGCGGGCGATAGGGCAAGGCTGTCGGCGCCACACCGAGGACCACTTTGAAACTCTCGCTTTCGACGTCGGCCTGGGCTCTATAGCCGGGGTCAAACAGCCTGTATTCGGCGCTGACCACCAGATATTCCTGGTTCTGGTCTTCGCGCGGAAAACCGTCCAGCTTGAACGTGCAGCCGGAATACAAGCCGCGCACGGTGCCGGCCGCGGCGATGCGCTGGTGCAAGGCCTGGATCTCCTCGCGCCGGATCGAAGCCAGGCTGTCGCCCCGGCTTACTTCGAGATGCGCGCCCGGCTGGCGGTAGTTCTCACCCGCGGACAGTTTGTGACTGAACGGCGGGGCCGACTTGGCCATGAGGTCGGCGCCCGGCTTCTTGAAATCATAATCGGTGTGGGCATAGGCGCCTGGGCGCAGCGAGCTGCCCGGTATCCCTTCGGTGATGTATTCGACGTCGCGCCGGGAGCCCTGCC
>NZ_VFWS01000458.1:0-1278 GCF_006443065.1 Mesorhizobium sp. B1-1-5
TGCGGCACGGGCAAAGGTCCCGCAGCGTACGGCCGCCTCGAAGGTCACGAGCGCATTGAGCGAAGGAAGCAGATGTCGAAGGCGGGACATTACAAAATGTAAGCTCCCCGATCAGCATTTGTGGAATTGCGGCGATGCAGTCTCTTCTGTTCATTGAACGCAAGCTTCCGCCGGGCGGAAGCCTGTTTTAGCGAGGAAGAGAGGCAGGTCTGATGTCCTTCAAGCAGTTCAAGGTTTTGACATTCGACGTCGTGGGGACGCTCATCGATTTCGAGAAAGGCATTCTCGACGCGTTCCGCTCGATCGGCGGAAAGGCTGCCGAGGGGCTGAGCGACGACGATCTCTTCGCCCCCTATCTTGAAGGGCGCGTCGATCATCCCGGCCGCTCCAGCCAGGTGATGGCGGACGTCTACCTCCATGTGGCGCATAAGCTCGGCCTGCCTGCGGACCAGCGCTCGGCCGACGCTTTCCAGATTGCCGTGCTGCGCTGGCCGGCATTCGAGGATTCCGCCGAGGCACTCAAGCGGCTGCGCCGGCATTTCCGCCTGGTCGCCATGACGAACGCCGACCGCGTCGCCTTCAGCGCCTACTCGCACACGCTGGGGACCCCTTTCCACGATGCCGTCACGATGGACGACGCCAGATGCGCCAAGCCTGACCCGCGCTTCTTCTCGCATAAGCTCGGGCGGCAATCCGCCTTCGGCTATCGCCAGGAAGACATACTGCACGTTGCGCAGAGCCAGTATCTTGATATCGTCGTTGCCCGCTCGCTCGGTTACAAGGTCTGCTGGATCGAGCGGCGGATGCACCAGGAAGGCTATGGCGGCACACCGCATCCGGGCGAAGTGACGAAGCCGGATTTCCATTTCGCCACGCTGCGCGACCTCGCCGACGCCGTCGAGCGGGAATAACTCCGCCGGCGCCCAAGGGAGGACGATGCCGATGCCGGACCTGGCACATCCACGATCGCTGTGGCTGGAAACGGCCTCGCCCGCGCCGCCGCCGGTCGCGCTTGGAAACGCGGTCAAGGCCGATATCGCCATCATCGGCGGCGGATATACCGGCCTCAATGCCGCCTTGCGCGCCATCGAGCGCGGCCTGCATCCCGTCGTGCTGGAAGCGGTCGAAATCGGCTGGGGCGCTTCCGGCCGCAATGGCGGGGTCGTTTCCACCAAGTTTCGCGCCTCGCTTAGCGACATCGCGGCGCACCATGGACTTGAAACGGCGCGGCGCATGCACCGCATCGGCCATGATGCGATGGATCGCGTCGAACGGAAT
>NZ_VFWS01000459.1:0-1277 GCF_006443065.1 Mesorhizobium sp. B1-1-5
CCGCACGTCGTGCACCAGGCGCGCGGCACGCCGAGCGTGCCGCACCAGGCATGGTCGAGCCGCACGCCTTTGGTCTGCGGCAGCAGCCTGGTCAGGATCTCGTGCAGCTGGTCGATGGTCGCCTGTTGTGTCTTGCCGCGCGTGTCGGTGCGCGATCCGAAGCGGTAGGGCACGCCCCGGCCGCCCATGGCGATCCGGCCTTCCCGCGTGCGCTGCGCATACCTACTGCTATGCGCGGCATCGCCCAGCACCTCGTAGCCGCTCCAGCCGATTTCGTCCCAGAGCTTCTGCGGCAGCTTCTCGGTCACCACGATGGCGCTGTTCAGCGGCAGCCAGAGACGCTCGTAGCCGGCAATGCCGGCGGTGAAGCCCTCGGTGGCGCGCACGATCTTTTCGGCGCGCACGACGCCGCGGTCGGTGGTGACCTTGCCCTTCTCGAGCGCCAGCACCTGCGTCTGTTCGTAGATGGCGACGCCGAGCCGCGCGACCGCCGCCGCCAGACCCTGCACCAGCTTGGCCGGCTGCACGCGCGCGACGTCGCGCACGACGAAGGCGCCCAATACATTGTCGATGGCGATGCGCTCGCGCGCTTCCTGCGCACCGAGGAAGGCCAACCGCTCCGGCGGCATTTCCCAGTGCCGGGCCTCTTCGTACTCGGCTTTGGCGCGCTCAAGCTGCGCGGCGTTTGTGGCGACGGTGATGTTGTCGACGCGGCGGATATCGGCGTCGATCCCTTCGGCAGCGGCAATCTCGATCACCTCGTCGACCGTGCCGGACATGGCGCGCTGCATGTCGATCCCCGCCCCGCGCGAGGAGGTTTTTGCATATTTCTCGCGCGACCAGCTGAAGCCGCCGGACAGCCATCCGCCATTGCGGCCCGAGGCACCGAAGCCGGCGAACTCCTTTTCGACGATGGCGATGCGCAGCGCGGGCTCTGCCTTCTTCAGATAGTAGGCCGTCCAAAGTCCGGTATAGCCGGCGCCGACGATGCAGACATCGGCCTCCATGTCGCCGGGCTAGGGTGGGCGGCTGGCCGGCGGGCCACCTATGTCGGCATACCAGAACGACACGTCGCCATTGCGCTGGGCTTGCATCTTGTGATCCGTTCTCCGTGCGATTCCAGGAAAGTGTGGAGCGGTTTCAGGTAAGCGTCAGGTCGGCCTTGTCGTCATCGGCGAGCAGCTTCACGTCGCCGCCGGCGAAGAGCACGTCGACCTCGTCTCCAATGGCAAAAGTGTCCGCCTCGAGCGTCGAGCGCACGATGGCTTTCGAGCCGT
>NZ_VFWS01000046.1:0-36291 GCF_006443065.1 Mesorhizobium sp. B1-1-5
AGAGGGGGAGATGCCCGGCAGGGCAGAGGGGGGCGCCGTAGAGCGCTGCGTTTGTGAACTGCGAATTCATCCTCACCCCCTCATCGCGATGATGCGGTGCGCGGCGTTGAGGCCGGGCGCGCCGGAGATGCCGCCGCCCGGATGCGAGCCGGCGCCGGCAAGGAACAGCCCTTCGAGCGGCGTGTCGTAGCCCGACCAGCCGGAGACCGGCCGTGACATCAGCATCTGGTCGGCCTGCAACTCGCCGTGGTGCCAGTGGCCGCCAGGCATGCGGTAGCGCGCCTCGATGTCGGCGGGCGTCAAAAGCTCGGCGTGGCGGACCGTTGCGCCGATGCCGGGCGCATAGGTCTCGAGCTGCGCCATGATCGCCTTGAGGAAGCGCGCCTTGCCGGCGGCCCAGCCCTCTCTCAACGCATAAGGCGCGTATTGCACCAGGGCCGAAAGCACGCAGGCGCCTGATGGGGCGAGCGATGGGTCGGCCAGGCTGGGCAGCGTGACCTCCATCACCGGCTCGGGCGAGAACTCGCCGTATTTCGACGGATTGAAGGCGCGCTCGACATGGTCGGGCGAAGGCGCGACGACGAGGCGGCCCTTGTGGCCGGCGGCGTCGACGCCCGAAAATTGCGGCGGCCGGTCCAGCGCCAGATGCAGCTTCGCCGCATCGCCCTTCATGCGGATGTTCTTCACCTTGCGCACGAAGCCGGTGTCAACCTCGCGCGGGCCGACAAGATCGAGGATCGTCGTCGCCGGGTTGATCGCGGAGACGACGATCTTGGCCTGCAGCGTTTCGCCGCCCTGCGTGACGACGCCGACGGCGCGGCCCTTCTCGACGATCACCTTGGCGACCGGCGAAGCCGGGCGGATCGAAACGCCCGCCTTTTCCGCCGCCGCGCGGATGGCAGCGACGACAGCGCCCATGCCGCCTTTCGGCTGGACTTGCGCACCGGCAAGGCCGCCTATCTCGCCGGAAAGCCTGTAGTAGAGGCCGAGCAGCGAAGTCGGCGAGCGCGGCCCAAGATGTGAGCCGAGCGTCGCGTCGAAGGCAAGCAGGCCCTTCAGCCGGTCGTCCGACAGCTGCTCGTCGAGCAGATCGTAGACATTCATCAGAAGCACGCGCAGGAAGTCGCGCATGTCTTCCTTGCCGAGCCGCTTCAGCGCCAGCGCGGTCTGACCGAGCCCGGTCATCTCGCCGAGCGACATGCCGCCAAGATCAGGCGGTCGGCGCGACAGGAAAGGCTTCAGCACGCCGGCATAGCGCAGCAATTGCGCGCGCAAATCATTCCAGGCGGACTGTTCCGAAGCGCTGGCGCCCGTCAGCACCTCGCCATAGGCGCCGTGCAGCACCAGCGGACCGTCTCTCGACAGCGCAACCGACGGCACGAAGTCGCCGCGCTCTACCGTCAGTCCGTGGCGTTCCAGCTCCAGCGTCTTCACCACATCGGGATGCAGTCGATTGAGCAGATGCGCGACCGCGGAAACGCGAAAGCCCGGCGCGAACTCCTCGGTGCGCGCGGCGCCGCCGACCTCGTTGCCGGCCTCGAGCAGCAGCACCTTGCGGCCGGATTTGGCCAGCGTTGCGGCGGCGACGAGGCCATTATGGCCGCCGCCGATGACGATGGCGTCCCAGTTCAAATCAGATGACGTCATGGGCAGGGCTCATATGCAGGGTTGGCTTGGCAAGATCGCGCAGGATCTCGGCGGCGGCATTGCGCCCGGGCGCGCCCATGACGCCGCCGCCCGGATGGGTGGAAGAGCCGCACATATAGAGCCCACTGAGCGGCGAGCGGTATTGCGCGTAGCCCGGCACCGGGCGGTTGAAGAGCAGCTGGTCGAAGGTGAGCTCGCCCTGAAAAATATTGCCTTCGGTGAGGCCGACCTCGGCCTCGATCTCACGCGGCGTTCGCACTTCCATATGGACGATGCGGTCGCGGAAGCCGGGCGAATAGTCGGCGATCTGCGCAATCACGCTTTCGGCGAAGCCGTCGCGGTCGGCATCGGTCCAGTCCGCCCCCCTTATCTTCGGCGGCGCGTATTGGACGAAGCAGCTCATGAAATGCTTGCCCGGCGGTGCCATGGTCGGGTCGAGCGTGGTCGGGATCATCATGTCGAGGAAGGGGTCGGCCGACCAGCGTCCGGCCTTCCAGTCGTCATAGGCGCGCTCCATGCGCTCGATGGAATCTGTGAAATGCATGTCGGCGCGGTAGACCGGCGAATCCTTCGGCAGAGCCGGGAACTCAGGCAGGGAATCGAGCGCGATGTTGACCTTGCCGGAGGAGCCGCGGATCTTGAAATTGCGGACGCGGCGCAGGAAGATGTCGGGCAGCTCCTTTTCCTCGACCAGCTTCAGGAAGGTGCGCTTGACGTCGGCATTGGAGATCACGAGCTTGCCGTAAATCTCCTCGCCGCCGGCAAGCACGACGCCCTTTGCCCTGCCGTTCTTCACCAGCACGTGGTCAACCTCGGCGCCGGTGCGGATGGTGCCGCCCGAGGCCTTGAAGGAAGCGGCCAGCGCCCTGGTGACGGCACCCATGCCGCCGCGCGCATAGCCCCAGGCGCCGACCGAGCCGTCGACCTCGCCCATATAGTGGTGGAGGAGCACATAGGCCGTGCCCGGCGACATCGGGCCGAGCGCCGTGCCGATGATGCCGGACAGCGCGAAGTTCGCCTTGATGACGTCGGTCTCGAAATATTCGTCGAGGAAGTCCGAGATCGACATCGTCCAGAAGCGCAAGGTCAACGCCATCTCCTCGGCCGAGAGGCCGGCGAATTTCCTGCCGAGATAAAGCAGCTCGCCAAGGTCGCGCGGCCTGAAGCTCGTCGGGTCGGGCGCGGTGCGCATCAAGAGCGGCTGGATGAAGCGGCACTGCCTCGTGACGTCGCGCGAATAGCGGTCATAGGCCTCGGCGTCGCGCTTCGAAAAGCGGGCGAACTCGCGGCGATGCGCGTCATGATCGCGGTAGTTGGCGAGGTAGTCGCCGTCGCGCGTGAACACCGCGCCGCCTTCATAGGAGATCACCTGCAGGCCGAAGCGCGGCAGCTCCAGGTCGCGCATGATCTCGGGCCGGAACAGCGAGCAGACATAGGAACAGTTGGAATAGAGGAAGCCCGGCGTCAGCTCGCGGCTGGTGGCCGCGCCGCCGACCCAATCGTTCTTCTCGACCACCAGTACGTCCAGCCCGGCGCGCTGCAGATAGCAGGCGTTGACCAGCCCGTTATGGCCGCCGCCAATGACGATCGCGTCCCATGCCTTCATGCGCGCCGAACCTCCAGCCGGCTGCCCTATCTGCTTGTTTCTCCGCAATTCCGGAAAACCGCGTCACGCTTTTCCTGGAATTGCTCGGTGCGTCTTGTTCCCGATTGCCCGAATTTGGCACGGATCACAGTTTTTTGTCCAGCCATATTGAATGAATGTTCAACAAATGGTGTTGCGTTTTCCCATTGATGCGCTAGGCTTTGCCTTGATTTCTGGATTGATCCGCATCGGCATTTGAGGTTGAGGATCCGATGATCGAAACGGCTGACGCCGAGCCGGAATATGACGACACCGCCATCCGCTTCCTCGAAGCGCTGTGGGGCGAAGGCTACCTTTCGCCGGGTGGCCCGGAGGAGGTCGACCGCGTGGTCGAAGGCCTCTCCCTCAAGGGCAAGACGATCCTCGATATCGGCTGCGGCGCCGGCGGCATCACGCTGCATCTGGTGGCAACGCACGGCGCGGCTCGGGCCACCGGCTTCGATGTCGAGAAGCCGGTGATCGAGACTGCGAGGCGAGGGGCGATCAGACAGGACCTCGAGGATCGTGTCAGCTTCGTCCAGGCGCCGCCGGGACCGCTGCCTTTCACGGACGCTTCCTTCGACGTCGTTTTCTCCAAGGACGCGCTGCTGCATGTGCCGGGCAAGGACGCGCTGTTCGCCGATATCTTTCGCGTGCTGAAGCCTGGCGGGGTGTTTACGGCGTCGAACTGGATGATTTCGCATGACGGCGAGCCGTCGCCTCAGATGAAGGCCTATGTCGCGGCCGAAGGGCTCTCCTTCGCCATGGCCTCGCCGGCGCGCTATGCCGAAGCGATGCGGTGCGCCGGCTTTACCGACATCACCATCCGCGACCGCAATCCGTGGTACCGCGAGGTCGCGCGCGAAGAGCTTTCGCGGCTCAAGGGGCCGCTCTATGCGCAGGCCGCGGCAGCGGTCGGCGCGGCCTATGTCGACAAGAACATCAAGACCTGGGAGGCGATGCAGAAGGTGCTTGACAGTGGCGAGCACCGCCCCACTCATCTGCGCGGTTGGAAGCCGGTCGGATAGCCGGCAATGCTGGAGATCGTCACACCCATGAAGACTGCAGAGGCGAGCGATGCTCTCCCCGAAACGGCGCGGAAAGGCGACGCCGAAAAGCGTGGCCGCAAGGCCTCGAAAGAGGTCCGGCGACTGCAGCTGATCGAGGCGACGATCGATTCCCTGGCCAAGCGCGGCTATGCCGAAACGACGATGGCTGACGTGGCCGACGGCGCGGGCCTGTCGCGCGGCATCGTCAACTTCCATTTCGAGAGCAAGGAAAAGCTGCTGATCGCCACGCTGCAGCACATGTATGACGAATATTCGGCGCATTGGCGCACTTCCCTGCAGAAGGCGGGCGACGATCCGGCGAGACAGCTGCAGCATCTGGTATGGGCCGATTTCGACCGCTCGATCTGCAACAAGCGCAAGCTTGCCGCGTGGCTTGCCTTCTGGGGCGAGGCCAAGTCGCGGCCGACCTACCAGGCGCTGAGCAGCTCGCGCGACGCCTATTACCAGCAGGTCTTCATCGATCTCTGCGCGACGCTCAAACAGAGCGGCAACTACACCTATGACCCGCAGGTCATCGCGCTCGCGCTCAGCGCCATGCTCGAGGGCTTGTGGCTGCGGCTGATGATGGGGACCGAGGACACCACGCGAGAGACCGCATTGCAGGCGGCGAATGCGTTCTTGGCCGCCGCCTTCCCGAAACACTTTGGCTAAGCAAAAGATGGGGCTAGCAAAGACCGGGGACAGCAACAGCCGGCCAACAAGACCGGCAAACCAAAAGAGGATGGAACAGCATGAAGAAACTCAGCCGACGCCTGACATTGACCCTGGCGCTTGGGAGCGCGCTCGCCGCTTCGGCGGCGGCGTTCGCGGTCGCCGCCGACAAGGATCTGATCGTCTTCGACTGGTCCGGCTATGAGGATCCGAGCTTCCACGGCAAGTATGTCGAGAAGAACGGCGATTCGCCGACCTTCGCCTTCTTCGGCGACGAGGACGAGGCGTTCGAAAAAATCCGCTCCGGCTTCAAGTCCGATCTCGGTCACCCGTGCTCGCAGAGCGTGGTGAAGTGGCGCGAGGCGGGACTGCTGCAGCCGCTCGACACGTCCAAGATCGCAGGCTGGAAGGATCTCAACCCCGGCATCATGACGATGAAGGACCTTGCCACGACGTCCGACGGCAAGGCCTGGTTCATGCCGTGGGACTGGGGCAATACCCAACTCACCTACAATTCCGACAAGATCGCCGAAAAGGACGTGCAGTCGCTGAAGGCGTTCGCCGATCCGAAATACAAGGGCAGGGTTTCGATCGGCGACAATGTCGACGACGCCTACGCGCTGGCCAGCCTCGCCATCGGGCTGAAGGACTGGACCAAGATGACGGACGACCAGTTCCGCCAAGCATCCGACTTCCTGCGCCAGGTGCACAAGAATGTCCGCTCCTACTGGACCGACACCACCGACATCGTGCAGCTGCTTTCCGGCGGCGAGGTCGACCTCGCCTGGGCCTGGAACGATGCGACCGTGCAGTCGGTCAAGGCTGGCGTGCCGATCAAATCCAAGAAGGATACCGACGAAGGCATCTCGACCTGGGTCTGCGGCTATGTGCTGTTCAAGGACGCGCCCGGCAACGTCGACAAGGCCTATGACTATCTCAACGCCGTCAACGATCCCGATGTCGTCAAGACGCTGGTCAAGGACTGGGGCTACGGCCAGGCCAATGCCAAGGGCATGGCCGGCGTCGATCCTGCGGTCCTGAAGGAAAAAGGCTATGACGACGTGGAAAAATGGGTGAACAAGACCCTGTTCCAGCAGCCGCTGCCTTCGGAGCTCAAGCTCAAGATGATCGCCGAATTCGAGAAGATCAAAGCCGGCTATTGAGTGCTGTGGAAACGACCGACCGCTCTTGATTGAAACGGCGTAGCGCCGGCGGCTGGAGCCCGACCAGGCGGGCTCGCCAAAACCGGGGAATTCTCTTAACCTCCCCCATACATTCGCGATGGGGGAGTTCTCGCGCCATGACATCCGTGCTTCGCCGCCTCGCCTTGGCCGCCGTCGTCACCACCGGCGCGGGCTCCGCCTATGCGCTTGCCGAAGGCGGCGGCGATCTCGTGGTCTTCGACTGGTCCGGTTACGAGGACCCGCTGCTGCATCCGGCCTATACCGCCAAACACGGCGCCGAGCCGACCTTCTCCTTCTTCGGTGATGAGGACGAGGCCTTCGAAAAGATGCGCGCCGGCTTCAAGGCCGATATCGCGCATCCCTGCTCGCAAAGCGTGGTGAAATGGCGCGAGGCCGGTCTGCTGCAGCCGCTCGACACCTCGAAGATCGCCGGCTGGAAGGATCTCAATCCGGGCATCATGGCGATGAAGGATCTCGCCACCACCGCCGACGGCAAGGCCTGGTTCATGCCTTTCGACTGGGGCAACACCTCGCTGCTCTATCGCACCGACAAGGTGACGGCGGACGAGGCGCAGTCGCTGAAGATCTTCGCCGATCCGAAATTCAAGGGCCGCGTCACCATCGGCGACAATGTCGATGACGCCTATGCGCTGGCGAGCCTGGTCATCGGGCTCAAGGACTGGACCAAGATGACCGACGAGCAGTTCAGACAGGCTTCCGCCTTCCTGCGCGACGTGCACAAGAATGTCCGCTTCTACTGGACGGACGACACCGACCTCAACCAGGCCTTCACCGGCAACGAAGTCGATCTGGTCTGGGGCTGGAACGAGACCTATGTGACATTGAAAGGTCAGGGCCTGCCGATCGCCATGAACCGCGACACCAAGGAAGGCATCTCGACCTGGGTGTGCGGCTATGTCCTGCTCAAGGATGCGCCGGGCAAGCTCGACCAGGCCTAATTTTCTGAGCGCCGTCAACGCGCCGGACGTTTCGGAGTATATGGTGAAGACCTTCGGCTACGGTCACGGCAACAGCGCGGGCATGGCGGCGATGGACCAGAAGCTGCTCACCGAACGCGGCTTCGACAACCTCGACAAGTTCCTCGACAGGACGCTGTTCCAGCAGCCGGTGGCGCCGGACCTCAAGCAGCGCATGGTGGCCGAGTTCGAGAAGATCAAGGCCGGCTATTGAGCAGCGTCATCGAAAGGACCGACATCGTCATCGTCGGCGCCGGCTTCACCGGTCTGTCCGCCGCGCTCGAATTGAAGCGCGCCGGCATCGATTTCCTTGTGCTCGAGGCGCGCGACCGCGTCGGCGGCAGGGTAGAGGCCGTCCGCAATGGGCTCGGCGAACTGGTCGACAGCGGCGGCCAGTTCTTGTGCGTGGACATGCCCGAAGTGATGGCGCTGGCGAGGGCCCACGGCAAGACCTTCGTCGAGACCTATGTCGAGGGCGAATTCATCACCTATCCGTCGATGACGCCGGCGGGGGCGGAGCGGACCTATCATGTCGCGAGGGCAATCCGCGAGCGCATGAACGGGATCGAGCCGGACGATCCGTCGATCGCCGGGTTGACCGTGGCGACCTGGCTCGAGCGCCAGGCAGACACGGCCGACGCCAAGGCAGCTTTTCGTTCGATGATCGAGGGCCTGTGGTGTCTGCCGCTGGACAAGGTGCCGTTGTGGTACCTGATCGACAATGATCGCCGCATCACCAACGAAGTGTTCGAGCTGCAGTATTTCCTGCGCGAGACGATGCAGTCGCTGGCCGATGATCTGGCAGCAGATCTCGGCGACCGCCTGCGGCTGGGCGAAGCCGCGGCGCGGATCGAGCGCGGGCGGCAAGGCATTCGCGTCGTCTCGACCGGCGGCGTTGTCGAGGCGGGCGCGGCGCTGGTCGCCTTGCCGCCGGCGACGGCCGCGAAGCTCGATTTCGCGCCGTCTTTGCCGGGTGAGCTGGCGAGCGCGCTCGGCGTCTGGGAAAGCGGCGCGGTGATCAAGATCCTGGTGCGTTACGCAAAACCTTTTTGGCGCGAGCGCACCTTGAGCGGCATGGTCATGTGGCGCGACCAGCCGGGGCTGTTTGCCTGCGACGCCAGCACGGATGCCGACCATGCCGCGCTTGCCGTCTTCGTCGGCGGGCCGCTGGCGCTGCGCTGGCACCCGCTCGGCGAGACGACGTTGCGTGCGGAAATCATCGCGAGGCTTGTCCAGGCGCTCGGCCTGCGGGCCGCCGACGTCGTCGATTTCAGCTCGCGCGACTGGACGCATGACCGCTGGAGCGGCGGCGCCTATAGCGACCTCATCGTCGACGTCACCGCGCGGCATGCCGAGCGCGTGATCCTTGCCGGCGCGCCGCCGGTCTATTTCGCCGCTTCGGAAGTGTCGCCGTCTTTCCCGGGCTATGTCGAAGGCGCGATCGTGGCGGGGCGCATCGCTGCTGCAAAGATTCAGTCCGCCATCGCCACCAGCGCCTCGGGGTCGTAGGCGAGGCGGATCGGCGCGCCGACCGGAATGTCGTCGGCGCCGAAATCATTGGTCTCGGTCACCGAAAGCGGCTTTTCCAGTCCGGGGATCTCGACGATCAGATGGGTGATCTCGCCGAAATAGTGGCGTTCGACCACTTTGCCGGCGACCTCGAATTTTGCCGTTGCGTTGTCCCACAAAACACGCAGCCGCTCGGGCCGGATGCCAAGCGTGGCCGCGCCGCCATTGCGCACGAAAGCCCTTGGCTTGTCGGTCCTGACGCGGCCGAAGCCCAGCGTGTCGAGCACCAGCGAAGCGCCGTTTTCCTCGACGATCTCGGCCTTGACGAAATTCATGCCGCCGAGGAAGTCGGCCACCTGGCGGTTGACCGGGCGCTGGTAGATTTCCTTCGGAGATGCGACCTGCGCGATCTTGCCGCCGAACATCACCGCGATGCGGTCCGACATCGCCAGGGCCTCGTACTGGTCGTGCGTCACCAGCACGAAGGTGATGCCGACCGCCTGCTGCAGACGGCGCAGTTCGACCTGCATCTGCTCGCGCAGCTTCTTGTCCAGCGCCGAAAGCGGCTCATCAAGCAGCAGCACCTTGGGCCGCATGACCAGCGCCCGCGCTAAAGCCACACGCTGGCGCTGGCCGCCGGAGAGCTCGGTGGCGCGGCGCTTGCCGAGGCCGGTCAGCGAGACCTGTGCCAGCGCTTCCCCGACGCGGCGCTTCTCCTCGCCGGCGTCGAGCTTCAGCCGCTTCAGCCCATAGGCGACATTCTGCTCGACATTGAGATGCGGGAAGATCGCATAGCTCTGGAAGACCATGTTGGTCGGCCGGCGGTTGGCGGGAATGCCGTCCATCGGCTGGCCGTCGACGACGATCGAGCCGCTGGTCGGTGTGTCGAAGCCGGCGATCATGCGCAACAGCGTAGTCTTGCCGCAGCCGGAAGGCCCGAGCAGCGAGAAGAACTCGCCCTCCCTGATCGCCAGCGAGGCGTTGTCCAGCGCCTTGAACGATCCGTAGCTGCGGGTAACGTCGCGGATCTCGATCATGGTGCGATCGGTTTGGGTGCGCTCGGACTGGACCCGCTCAAGCATAGAGGCCTCCGTCGTTCTGGGTGCGTCTCGCCGCGCGGCGGCGCAGGATTTCGGCAATCGTCATCAACAGGAAGGACGCGAAGAGCAGCAAGGTGCCGAGCGCCAGCACGCCGGGAAGCTTGGCCGCAAACCGCAACTGGCCCCAGATGTAGATCGGCAGCGTCGCCTCGGTGCCGGTGAGGAAGAAGGCGATGATGAATTCGTCCAGCGAGATGGTGAAGCAGACGAGCAGGCTGGAGATGATCGCCGGCGCGACCATCGGCAACGTCACGCGCCGGAAAGTGCCGAACGCGCTCTCGCCGAGATCGGCGGAAGCTTCTTCCAGGCTGCGATCGAAACCCTCGAAGCCGGAGGTCAGCACGGTCATCGAATAGGGAATGCAGACCAGCACATGGCCAAGCACCACGGTGAACAGCGACAGGCTCAAGCCCAGCTGCAGCATGACCAGCAGCATCGAGATGGCGACGATCACCTCCGGCAGCACCAGCGGCGCCATGATCAGCCCATTGATGGCGCGGCGGCCCGGGTAACGGTAGCGGGTGATCGAGCGGGCCGCGAGGATGCCCAGCACCGTCGACAGGATCGAGGCGGAGACGCCCACGATCAGGCTGTTCCAGGTAGCGTCGATCAGCGCCGGCGTGCGCGGCAGGTCCTCGTACCAGTGCAGGGTGACGCCCAAGAGCGGGAATTTCGGCGTCGCCGCCGTGTTGATCGAGAAGATCGGCAGGAAGATCACCGGCAGGTAAAGAAACAGCAGATAGAGGACGGCATAGCTCGACAGCCAGCCGGGCAGGAAACGTCTTATCGCCGTCATCGTGCCAGCCTCTGCAGGGCGCGGAAGACCAGCACAGTGGCTCCGGCCATCAACGAGACGATGATCATCGTGGTGACGGAAAGTGCTGCACCCAGCGGCCAGTTCGACGCCTTGCCGAACTGCGCCTGGATGGCGTTGGCGATCATGACGCCGTCCTTGCCGCCGACGAGCTTCGGCGTGACGTAGTCGCCGACGGTCGGGATCATGACGATCAGCGCCGCCGAGATGACGCCGGGCGCCGACAGCGGCAGGGTGACGCGCAGGAAGGAGCGCAGCGGCCCGTCACCGAGATCGGTCGCCGCTTCGACCAGGGTCCGGTCGACCTTCTCCAGCGACACGAAGATCGGCAGGATCGCGAAGGTCGCCCAGGCATGGGTCAGCGTGATGATGACGGCGGTGGAATTGTAGAGCAGCGCCGTCGACGGCTCGTCAATGATGCCGAGGCCCATAAGGCCGGAGTTGAGCACGCCGTTATAGCCGAGGATCACCTTCCACGACATCACGCGCAGCAGGTAGCTGGTCCAGAACGGGATGGTGATGAGGAACAGCCACAGGCTCTTGTGGCGGCCGCCATGGAAGGAAATAAAATAAGCGATCGGATAGGCCAGAGCCACGGTGAGCAGGCTGACGGTCAGCGAGATGTAGAGCGAGCGCCAGAGCAGGTCGCGGTAGATCGGCTCGGTCAGCGCGATCCGGTAATTCTCCAGCGTGAACGTGTGGTCGATGGTGAGGTAGTTCTGGGTCCAGAAGGAATGGGCGATGACGACCAGGATCGGCAGGACGAGGAGAATGAGAGCATAGACGAAGGTGGGACTGATCAGGGCAAAGCCCTGGACGGCTTCCGACTGCAGAAGGGGACTTCGTCTCGATCCCGCCATGCGTAACGGGGGCGACCCTTCCGCGGCAACCGTCATTGCAACGCTCCGGGCGTGATTTCGGTAGCTGGCTCGGACTGTCCCGCCATGCGCCTTCCCATTCGTAGCGCCGGCTGCCTGTTCCCGAATTATGCTTGGAGCGCGATCGCTCCCTGGCTTGCCGGCTTTCTTTCATCATGAGCGCATCCGCCGATTGAAATCAAGCGCTATTTCTGCGATATTGATTGAACGGATATTCAAAATGAAGTGATGAAAAGCCGAATTTCCATGGTTTTCCATATCGTTGATATCCGACGAAAATCTGACAACCCTGGCGGTGCGAGGCGAAAATGGCGGCTCAAAGCAAGATCAAGGCAAGCGAACTCATCGATGCCGGCGATGACGGCGCGGTCGAGCTCGCCAAGCGCCATCTCTTGCAGCCCTGGCCCTATGCCGGCTCGGTCGGCAACGAGGCGCGCGCGCTGATCGGCGAGGGCCACGGCATCTACATCACCGACGCTTCCGGCAAGCGCCTCATCGACGGCCCGGCCGGCATGTGGTGCATCAATGTCGGCCATCGCCGCGAGGAGCTGGCCAAGGTGATGTACGACCAGGCGATGGCGCTCTCCTATAACACGCCTTGGTATACAATGAACGCACCCTCGGCCGAGCTTGCCCGGCGCATCGCAGATGCGGCGCCCGGTGATCTCAGCCACACCTTCTTCACCACCGGCGGCTCTTCGGCGGTGGAGACGGCGCTGCGCTTCATGCAGTTCTACAACAATGTGCGCGGACGGCCGGAGAAGAAGCTGATCCTCAGCCGTGGCGGCGCCTATCACGGCTCGACCTATCTGTCGGCCTCGCTCAACGGCCGGCCGCGTGACCGCGACTGGATGGACGGCGCCGACGATCTGGTGGTCAAATTGTCCTCGCCCGACCCGTTCCGGCGGCCGAAGGAGATGAGCATCGCCGCCTTCGCCGATTTCCTGGTCGACCAGTTCCGCGACACCGTCGCGCGCGTCGGCGCGGAGCGCATCGGCGCCTTTGTCGGCGAACCGGTGCAGGCTTCCGGAGGCGTCATCGTGCCGCCGGACGGGTACCTGAAGCGTATCCGCGAGATCTGCCGCGAGAATGACATCCTCTATGTCTCGGACGAGGTGGTGACCGGCTTCGGACGGCTCGGCCATGTCTTTGCCTCAGGCGACGTGTTCGGCATCGACCCCGACATGATCACCTTCGCCAAGGGCGTCACGTCGGGCTATTTCCCGCTCGGCGGCGTCATCATCTCCGAGCGCCTGCTCGAAGAGTTGCGCCGTTCCAACCATCCCGATGCGCTGTTCGGCCATGGGCTCACCTACACCAGCCATCCGATCGGCTGCGCGGTCGCGCTGAAGAATCTCGATCTGCTGGAAGAGGGCGTGCTCGCCCACACGCGCGAAATCGCGCCCTATTTCCAGGCACGACTGAAGACGCTGGAAGAGCTGCCGCTGGTCGGCGAGGTGCGCGGCTTGGGGCTGATGGCTTGCGTCGAATGCGTCACCGACCGCGAGAGCAAGGATCCGCTGCAGCTCGACAAGAATGTAGGCAAACGCATCGATGCGCATTGCCACGAGCTAGGGCTTCTGGTGCGGCCGCTGATCAACATGTGCGTGATGTCGCCGCCGCTGATCATCAGCCGCGAGCAGATCGACGACATGGTGGCGATCCTGCGCGAAGGCATTTCACGGACCATGGATGATTTGAGGAAGGAAGCGGTCTGGCGGGGATGATTAGCTCTTCCTCCTCCCCGTGGAACGGGGAGAAGGAAAGGGAGCTACCCCCTCGACCGCAGCGCGTCGTTCAATCCCCATATGTCCTTTTCCTCGGGCGCCGTCTCCAGGTTCAGAACCGGGATCTGCCTGCGCAAATGGTCGTGGTGGGTGCGCACGCCGTATTCGAGGTCGGAGAGGTAAAAACCCTCGAAGGCTTCCGACAGCATGGATTCGTTCGACCACACCGAGAGCTGCACGTCCTCGCTCATCGTGTCGCGGTCGATGCGATAGGCGAGGTAGCGGGCCGCCGCCTGTTGGCGCGTCTCGTTCTTGTAGCGGTAGATGGCGCCGCGCAGCAGCGTCTCGCCGGTCGACAGCGGGAACTCCTGATAGAACTGGACGGATTCCGGCATGATCGACAGCGCGTTGTTGGGGAAGATGCCGTAATAGATCCAAGCCTTGCGCAGATGTTCCGGCAGATGCGTGGCCTCAGGCCCGAGCTTGATGTACTCGCGAACGCTCCAGCGCCGTCCGGCTTGCGGATTATAGGTGGCGAAGGATCGCGACACGCCGTTGATGAAGGGCTCGTCGAAATAGGTCGCGCCATAGAGGTCCTGCAACGCAGGGTGCGCCATGGCGACGTGGTAGCCTTCATTGTCGACGTCGCGCACCGACTTCCAGTTGACGGGCGATTTCTGGGTCCAGATGCCCCAGGACGGGACCATGTCGGCGACATTGTAATGCGCCATCTCGGCCTCGATCGGCTTCAGCAGCTCGGCCACCGAAGGCTGCGGGCCGCCCTTGCGGAAGCGGATGAAAATGAAGCCCATCCAGATTTCGAGGTCGAGCGGCATCAGGCCGAACTCGGTCTTGTCGAGCTCGGGAAAGGAGCGCGGACGGGCAGCACCGCGCAGCGTGCCGTCGAGATTGTAGACCCAGCCATGGAATGGGCACACCAGGGCGTTCTTGCAGGTGCCCTTGCTGTCGGCGACGACGCGGCTGCCGCGGTGGCGGCACATGTTGTTGAAGGCGCGCACGACGCCGTCCTTGCCGCGCACGATCAGGGCGCGCTCGCCGACGACATCCATGGTCAGATAGTCGCCCGGTTTAGGCACGTCGGAAACATGGCCGGCGATCTGCCAGTGGTTGCGGAAGACATATTCCTTCTCGAGCTCGAGAAGGGCGTTGGAATGGTAGCTCCACCCCGGCAAACCCCGCCGGTCCCAATCGTTGGGGATCGCCACGTCACGGAGGTGCGGGTTCATGGATATGCTCTGCTTTTTGTTGAATACTCATTCAATATAAGCATATTTTTCATTGAAATGCAATGGCTTGTGGAAATGGGAAAATTCCATGGCGGCGAATCCGGCCCCGCCCGAGTTGGAAAAATCCCGGAAAATCCGGGTCTTAATCGAGGAAGCGGAACGGCAATTCAGAAGGCGGATACCCGTCTCGGAGAAGGCGTGTTTCGACGGTCACGGGCGTGCGTAGACAGCGGCGGAGCGCTCGATTCAGGCGTTGCTGTGTGAGGCTGTTTACAGTCGGGCCGGCGCGGCAGGCGCATATCTGCGCTGACCATTTCGATGGCTGCTCAAATGGTTGCCTCGGATTGGGAAGGCTGGCGCGTCCGGCATCTGTTTCAATCCTGTTACACAGGCAATCATCGCCGACCATCCGGCAGTTACCTGGTGCGATTATGTTCGTTTCATAGCAAAAAGAAAGATAACGAAGGGAACAACCGATGTTTGCGAAAGTTCGCGCCGCCGATGCCAATCGCCGCCTGGCCGCCCCGGAACGCAATGACCGCCGGCCGAAGCTTGCGCTGCGGCAGCGCGCCAGCGACCATCCGATGGCGATGTTCATGCTGATCGGCGCCTGCGCCTTTGTCGCCATGTTGGCCGCGCCTGCCTCAGGGCCGGCTTTCGCCTCGATCAATCCGCCGGCCAATGTCGTCGAGGGCGCGCAGACCACGCTCAAGACCGCCCGCCTGCCGGAATCCACGATCGACTTTGCCTGCAAGGGTCAGAACTGGGGCGCCGAGAGCCTTGAGTGCCTGCGCGCCATCGCCGAGCAGTCCGGCCAGCACAGGGAGCGCGCGGTGCGCATGATCGCCAACGCCGCGCCGCTCACCAACACGCCGAACGTTTTTTAAGACCTCCCCTGAGCGCGCCCTCCTGCGCTCCAGTCAGGCTCCCGCCGTGGAAATCGGTTGGGAGCCTCTTTTTTCGGCTCCGTCGATTTTCAGGTGAGGCTGGTCTGCAAATGGCGACTTCGTGCGCTTCCGGTACTCACGTACTTAAAGTACGTTCCGTTCCGGTTCTCGGAAGTCACCATTTTCGACTCAGCCTGACCTGAATCTCGACGAAGCCGGCGACGGCGAGTTTAGGTTTAGATTCCGCCTACCTGGTGGTCCCAGGCTAACCTGCTCAGATGTGGGCGCCGTTGTCGGCGGCGGCTTCGTCGGCAATGGTCGAGAGGATGCCGCGGACGTCGAGCGTCGAGAATGGCTTTTCCAGGATGTGCGGGCGCTGCTGCGGCGGCAGCGCTTCGATTTCCGCCTTGGCGCCGATCAGATCGCCGGTGACCAGTACGAAGCGCTGCGCCAGCGCGGGCCGCTGAGAAAGCAGTTCGCGGTAGATCGCAATGCCGCTGATGCCCGGCATGCGCAGATCGGAAAAGACGATGTCCGGCGGTATATAACCGTTCAACACGTCAGCCGCCGATGTCCAGCTTGCCACGACGCGCGACTTCACGCCCATCAGTTCGAGTATGTCGGACAACGAGCCGGCGACGTCCGGCTCGTCGTCGATCACCAGCGCATGGCGCAGCCCGCTCGAACGCGCCGGACCTTCGCCGGGCGCGGCGCTGCCGCCCGCGATCGCCGGCAGCTGCACGACGAAGCGCGCACCTTGCGGCTCGACCTCCTCGAACCAGATATTGCCTTTGTGACGCTCGACGATCGATTTCGAGATCGACAGGCCGATGCCGGTGCCGACGCCGACCGGCTTGGTGGTGAAATAGGATTCGAAGATGCGCGAGCGGATCGCCGCGGGGATGCCCGGGCCGTTGTCCTCGACGGAGAAGCCCGGATTGCCGTGCTCGTTGCGGAACGTCCGCACCTTGATGCGCCGCTCGCCGGCGATGCCGGCAAGCGCATGCTGGCTGTTGATGAGGAAGTTCGCAGCGACCTGCGTGACGTGGTCGGCGTCGGCCATGGCAAGCAGCGGCCCGCCGGCGAAATCGGTGTCGATGATGATGCCGCTGGAGCGCGCGCCATAGGCGGTGACTTCGAGCGCCGAGCGCACCACCTGGTTGAGATCGGTCTCGGCCTGCTCGGTCGGGTGCAGGCGCACCATCGACAGGAAGCTCTTGACGATGCGGCCGCAACGCTCGGCGGCGGCGCGCACCTTCTCGGCGCGGACCTTGGTCTGCGGATCGCCGGCGAATTCGTGCAGCAGCGTCGACTGCGCCACAACCACCGCAAGCGGGTTGTTGAGCTCATGCGAGACGCCGGCAAGCAGCGAGCCCATCGCCGCCATCTTCTCGTTCTGGTGCAGCTTCTCGCGCTGACGGTTGATCTCTTCCTCGGCCTGCAGCTTTTCGCGCAGGTCGCGGATCGAGCCGAAGATCAGGCGGCGGTCGGCAACGCGCATCTCGGTCGCCGTCAGCTCGATCGGGAAAATCTCGCCGGCAGCGTTCTGCGTGACGGTCTCCAGCCGCTGGCCGACCATCGGCGCGCCGCGGCCGGCCATGTATTCGGCGCCGGAGGCATAGCCTTTGCGGTAGTATAGCGGAACGATAGTATCGAGCAGGTCCTTGCCAAGGATTGCGCTGCGCTGAAAGCCGAACATCTTCTCGGCCGCCGGATTGAATTCGATGATCGAACCCGTCTCGTCGATGACGATGATGGCGTCCAGCGAGGCCTGCAGCATGGTGCGGCGGATCACTTCACTGGCATGCGCCTCCGACGGCGAGCGCTCGATGGCGTCGCCGATCGCCAAAGCGATGATGTGCAGCGTCGCTTCTTCCTCATCCGTCCATTCGCGCTCAGCGATGCAGTCATTGATGGCCAGCGTGCCCCAAAGGTGGCCATGCGCGAACACGGAGACAGACAGGAACGACTTGATGTTCTGCTTCTCGAAATCGGCCCGCAGGAAACCCTCGAGGTCGCGCGTGTGGCCGGAGAAAATCTTGCCTTGCCGCTCGTCTTCCTGCAACTGCTCCAGCAGCGAGTCCGAGTTGATGATCGACTGCATGATCACCGTGGGCGAGGCCAGCTCGCCGCCGAAGTCAGGGTCGATCCAATAGGCGGCGACGGACTGGGCGAAGCCTTCGCCCGGCAATTCACGCAGGCGGAAGAGAATGCCGCGCTGGCAATCCATCTTGCGGCACATCGTTCCCAGTATGTCGTCCATCTCGCGCTGCCAGTCGCCTGCCTCGCGCAGGCGGCGCACGACATGGACAGCCGCCATCGCGGCGCCGCCCGGACGCGAGCCATGCATATCGGGGCGTGCTGCATCGGCAGTCATGGTCATCCAAGGCCCGGACGTCGGTCGTTCAGAGCGTCCCTCCGTTCCACGGAAACGGCGAACCGCTCTACTGCTTTGTTTTGACGCAATTCCGGACGGAAGGCTACGGCCAAGGCGCCGAGCCTAGCCGTTTCACGCCATTCCCGGAATGCTCTAGTTGGTGTCGCCGCTCGGCAGCGAGAAGATATAGCCTTCGCCGCGCACCGTGCGCAGGAATTTCGGATTGGCGGGATCGGCCTCGATCTTCTTTCGCAACCGCATGATGCGGATGTCGACCGCGCGTGAGGATTCCGGATCCTCCACGAAGCCGATCGCTTCCGAAATCGCTGCTCGCGTCAGAAGCCGGTTGGCGCGGGTGAGAAAAACCTCGAGCACGTCGAACTCGCTTTTGGCCATCTCGATGACCGCGCCATTGGCGCCGATGACCAGACGGCCGTCGAAATCGGCCTGAAAGCCGCCGAAATTCACGAAGCGGCGATTGCTGGTTTCGGCCTTCGCCGGCTGCAGCTCGGCCGGCTGCGGCACGCGGCGCAGCACACTGCGCACCCGCGCCAGCACCTCGCGCAATTCGTACGGCTTGACGATATAATCGTCGGCGCCGAGCTCCAGCCCGACGATGCGGTCGAGCGCGGTGCCGGCGGCCGTGGCGTAGATGACGCCGATCTGCGTTTTCGAGCGCAGCCAGCGGCCGAGCGACAGCCCGTCCTCGCCAGGCATTGCGATGTCGAGGATGGCGAGGTGGAAAGACTGCGCCTCGAACAGCGCGCGCGCGGCGGCCGCATTCTCGGCCGTCACGACGTCATAGCCGCTGGCGCCGAGATATTCGGCCACAGCCTCCCTCAGATCCGGTTCGTCCTCGACGACGATGATGCGTGCCTTCACGACGCGCTCGCTCCCGCTTTCAGCGGAAAGTAGATTGGGTATAAACATGATGTCCAGCACTCATCTCGAGTTGTCTGTGGCGGGGTGAAGAAAATGGCCGCACGATCCGTCATTGCGCTTGTGTCCGTCGCCGAGGTGGTGGCCAAAAATCTCGCCGACCATCTCGAGCGGCGCGGGCACGATGTGCGCCAGGCGCGCCAGCCCTGGGAGGCGGAGACGCTGCTTTCGGCCGGCGGCATCGATGTCGTGGTCGTCGGCGACGACGTCACCCAGGCCGAGGGCCGCGAACTGCTCAGGCGTTACAGCAGCCAAGGCGGAGGTGGCGAAGGCGGTCCCGACTTCATCCTGATCTGCCGGCCCCGCGACCTCGTCGACAAGGTGCTGGCGCTCGAGCTGGGTGCCGCCGACGTCATCGAAAGCCCGCTCAACGTGCGCGAGCTTGCCGCGCGCATCGGAGGCCTGCTGATGAGACGCGGCAGGGCCGGCGGCGAGCTGATCGTGCTGGAAAACGCCACCGTCGACCTGCGGTCGGCCATGGTGATGCATCGCTCGGGCGCGGAGGAGCAGCTTTCTCCGGGCCAGGTGGCGCTGCTCAAGCTGTTCCTGGCCAGCCCGCGCAAGGTGCTGACGCGCGACGATATCATTGCCGCGGCGCCGGCCGAGAATGCCGACGCTTTCGACCGTTCGATCGATTCGCGCATCGTGCGGCTGCGCCGTAAGCTCGACACCGAGACCATCACGACCATCAGGGGCGCCGGCTATCGTTTCGATCCGCCGGTTCCACGCAGCGAGTAAGCTCCGATCGGCGAGGCTTTTGAGCATCGGGTTCCCCAAAGCGGTGGTCATTTTGGGTCCGACGACGCTTGGCGTTCAGCGCACGACGATGACCGAGGGTCCAGTTGGAACGTTCGCGCTCACGGTTATCCCGGCCTGGGCGCGCTCCTTCAGCAATACCGTCGCAAGAGCGGCAAAGCCCAGCAAACCCTGCGCGTAAAGCAGCGCGGAAAGCACCGAGGCGGCAAATTTCGTCTTCATCTCTTCAAATCCCCAATCTCGAAATCGTCGGGCTTCAGGAAACTCCCGAAGCGCCCGCGCCGCTGACGGAGCCCCCCGCTGCGGCGCGGGCCTTCGGTCCTCTCGGCAGCAAGTAGCCGGAGGGGCCGCGCGTCCTCATCAACCGGAGGCCGACCCGCCAGAAGGCCTTCAGCCGGTGGACGCGCAGGCTGGACAAAATCCAGACCGTGGCGATGAACAGAGCCATGTGCAGCGTCGAAACCTCGCCGGAAGTCATCGCCGCCAGCGTCGTCGCCGGCTTGCCGGCAACCGAGCCGGCGCCGCCGAGCACGATCGCCGCGACGCTAATCCTGGGAAGCCAGGAGCGGAGTTTCGATTTCCTGCCCACTTTCGTTTGCGGATGTCTGTTCCCGTTGCGTCAAATCTGACGCCGGCCTGTATCCAAATCATGCCGCCGGAGACGCACTTTGTTGCAAATCGGTTTCGAAAATGAGCCCAAGTCTTTCATATGCGGATGAAATGAACTTTCGTTTCTGGCTTAAGCTGTTTGTGCGACGCCTGACCGCCACCTCTCGAATAAGTCCGCAGTATTGCTCAACTGACTTAGTTAATTTGCAGAAACGAATTCGAAACAGAAACGAGCATCAAGCGAAATAGGTCTGAAACGGACGAGCACGATAAGAGCCCATCGAAAATTGAAGCCGGACACAACGGCAAAAACAGAGGGATCGTCATGCACACCGCCAATTCCGCCAAGCTCATCAACATCACCGCCGCCGCGCTCACTGGCGCGGCGCTGCTCTTCGGCGCCGGCAACGCCGCCCACGCCAACCAGATCGTCGCCAAGGTTTCGCTGTCGCAGCAGATCATGGAAGTCACGGTCGATGGCCGTCCGACCTACACCTGGAAGGTGTCGACCGGCGACAAAAGGCACATCACGCCGACCGGCTCGTTCAAGCCGACCCGCCTGCATGAGATGTGGTATTCGAAAAAATACGACAACGCGCCGATGCCGCATTCGGTGTTCTTCAGCGGCGGCTACGCCGTCCACGCCACCTATGCCATCGGCCGCCTCGGCCGTCCCGCTTCGCATGGCTGCGTGCGGCTGCATCCCGATGCTGCGGCCGATTTCTATCAGTTGGTCGAGGTCTTCGGTCCCGGCAACACCAGCATCGTCATTGTCAAGTAAGGCTTGGCCAAGTAACCGGCTGGGTAAGAGTAGCAGGCAGGTTGCCGCCTTCAACCGATAGCGAAGCAGTGAGGCAGCCGCCAAAAAAAGAGGCCGGAATTTTCCGGCCTCTTTTGTTTTTCGCTTCGGTTGCCGTCTCAGCTCGGCAGTGCCGGCATCAGATTCGGATCGGGCTTCTCGGCGAGATGCGGCAGGTCCTTGCTGGCGATGAAGGTGTAGAACATCGGCACGACGAAGAGCGTGAACATGGTGCCGACCAGGATGCCGGTGAAGATGACCAGGCCCATCGAATAGCGCGCTGCAGCACCGGCGCCGCTGGAGACGATCAGCGGCACGACGCCGAGCGCCATGGCCGCCGTGGTCATCAGGATCGGCCGCAGGCGCACCTTGGCCGAAGCGATGATGGCGTCGCGACGTCGCATGCCATGGATTTCACGCTGCTGGTTGGCGAATTCCACCAGCAGAATGCCGTGCTTGGTGATCAGGCCGATCAGCGTGATCAGTCCAACCTGGGTGTAGATGTTCAGCGTCCCCAGGCCGATGTTGAGCGGCACGATCGCGCCGAAGATCGACAGCGGCACCGCCATCATGATGATAAGCGGATCGCGGAAGCTCTCGAACTGGGCCGCCAGCACCAGGTAGATGACGATCACCGCCGCCGCGAAGGCGATCAGGATGGTGTTGCCCTGTTCCTTCTCCTGCCGCGACTGGCCGGAATAGTCGACGAAGAAGGTATCGGGCAGGGTTTCCTTAGCGAGATCCTCCAGCACCTTCAGGCCGTCGCCGGTGGTCACGCCGGGCAGAGGCAAGGCCGAGATCGTCGAGGAGTTCAGCTGGTTGAACTGCTCGATGGCCGCCGGCGAGGCATTGGTCGAGATCTTCACGACCGCCGACAGCGGCACCATCTTGCCGTCGACACTGCGCACGAAATACTCGCCGAGCTTGTCGGGATTGTCGCGGAATTCCTGCGGCACCTGCGGGATGATGTCGTAGCTGTTGGAGTCGCGGTCGAACTGCGCCACTTCGGAGCCGCCCACAAGCAGCGTCAGCGTATTGCCGATATCGGCGATCGGCAGATTCAATGCTGCCGCGCGCTCGCGGTCGATGGTCACGGTCACCTGCGGCGCATCGTAAGACATCGAGTTCTGCACGACGATGAAGCGGCCGGAGGCCTGCGCCTTGCTCTTGATCTTCTCCGCCTGCTCGAAGACCTCCGAGGGAGCTCCGGTGGAGCGCACCACCATGGAAATCGGCAGGCCGCCGCCGGAGCCGGGCAGCGTCGGCGGCGCGAAGACGAAGGCTTCGACGCCGGCGACCTTGGCGAGGCGGCCCTGAATGTCGGCCTGGAGCTCCTTCGAACCGCGCTTGCGCTCTGCCCAGTCCTTGAAGGCGAAGCCGACGAAGGCGCCGTTGGTCGCGCCGCCGAAGGCAACGGCGGAGAATTGCGCCCTGGTCTCTGGAATGTCCTTCACCAGGCCAAGCATCTGGTTGACGTAGGCCTCGGTGTAATCCGATGTGGCATAGCGCGGCGCGGTGACGATCGAGAGCAGGAAGCCCTGATCTTCTTCCGGCGCCAGCTCCGTCGAGGTCTTGGTGAACATGAAGCCGGTCAGCGCGACGAGGGCGACGACGATGATTAGGGTCACCGGGCGGTTCCTGAGCGAAGCTGTGACCGCCCGTTCGTAGACGCGCTCGACGCGGCTGAAGGTTCCATCGACGATCCGCTGGAAGCGGCCGTGCTGGCCCGGCTTCAGCAGGCGTGCGGACATCATCGGCGTGATGGTCATGGCGATCACGCCCGACAACACCACCGAGCCGGCCAGCGTCACCGCGAATTCGCGGAACAGCGCGCCGGTGAGGCCGCCGGTGAAGGCAAGCGGAGCGAACACGGCGGCCAGCGTGATGGTCATCGCCACGATGGCCGTCGCGATCTCGCGCATGCCGTTGAAGGCCGCCTGCATCGGCGACATGCCGTCTTCCTCCATGTGGCGGTGGATGTTCTCCACCACCACGATGGCGTCGTCGACGACAAGGCCGATCGCCAGCACCATGGCCAGCAGCGACAGAAGGTTGATCGAATAGCCGACCGCAAACAGGATGAAGCAGACGCCGATCAGCGACAGCGGAATCGTCACGATCGGCATCATCACCGAGCGGAACGAGCCCAGGAACAGGAGGATGACCACGATAACGATGGCGACCGCCTCGCCGATGGTCTTGAACACTTCCTCGATCGAGGCGCTGATCTGGCCGGTCGCGTCGTAGACGACCTCGATCGTCATGCCTTTCGGCAGCGTATCCTGGATCTGGGGCACGAGCCGGGTGACCGCGGCCGCGGTCGTCAGCGGGTTGGCCGCAGGTGTTGGGAAGATGGCCAGGAAAGTTCCCGGCTTGCCGTTGAAGCTCACCCTGGTGTCGGTGTTTTTCGCGCCGAGCTCGACATGCGCGACATCGCGCAGGCGTACCACCTGGCCATCCGTCGACCGTATCGGGAGCTGGGCGAAAGCCTCGGGCGTCTGCAGGGTCGAATGCACGGTGATCGAGGAGACCACATATTCGTTCTGGGTGTTGCCGGGCGCCGACAGGAAGTTCGAGTTGTTGATCGCGGTCAGCACGTCCACGGCGGTGGCGCCGCGGGCGGCAAGCCTGATCGGGTCGATCCAGACGCGCATGGAATATTCCTGGGCACCGAAGATCTGGACGTCGGCGACACCTTCCACGGTCGAGATGCGAGGCCGGATGACGCGCTCGATATATTCGGTGAGCTGCTCCTTCGTCATGTTCGGGTTCTGCATCGAGATGTACATCATCGCGAACTGCTGGCCGGTGCCTTTGACGATGACCGGATCCTTGGAGGCGTCCGGCAAGGTGCCGCGCACGCCCTGGACCTTGGACAGCACCTCTGCCAGCGCGACGTCCGGATTGGAGCCGAGCTTCATCTGCACCGTGACCGTGCTCGAGGACGGACGGCTGGACGAGGTGACGTAGTCGATGTTTTCGGTCGAGGCGACGGCGCGCGCGATCGGGGCCGATATGAAGCCCTGGATCAGGTCGGCGCTGGCGCCGGGATAGGCCGTGGTGATGGTGATCGCCGTCTCGTCAACCTTAGGATACTGACGGATCGACAGGCCGAAGATGCCCTGGAAACCGAGCAGCAGGATCAGGCAGGCCAGCACCGTCGACAGCACGGGCCGGCGGATGAAAAGGTCGGAAAAGCTCATTGCTGAACCTGTTTGTTCGCCGATTTGCTGGGGTCGATGGTGTTGTCGACGGCAACCGACATGCCGTTGAAGAGCCGGTTCTGGCCGGCCGTGACGACCTGGTCGCCGTCCTTGAGGCCCTCGACGATCTCGACCATGCCGTTGTTGCGGCGGCCGAGCTTGACGAAGACCTGCGAGATGGTGAGCGCAGGCTGCTGCGCGGCCTCGGCCGGCTTGGCGGCGTCGCCGGCCGCTTTGTCGGCCGGCTTCGCATCCGCCGGCTTTGCGGCGTTGTCGGCTGGCTTGGTGGCGTCCGCCTGCGGTTTGGCGGCATCGCCGGCCGCCTTGTCGGCGCCGGCCTTCTGCTCATCCGGCTTCGCCGGCGCAGCGGCGGCAGCAGGCTTCGCCGGCTCGACCACGAAGACATAGTCGCCATAGAGGCTGGTCGTCACCGCCGTCTGCGGCACGGAAATGACATTGTTTTCCTGCGGCAGCTCGACGCGGATCTGGACGAACTGGCCAGGCGTCAGCTTGCCTTCCGGATTGGCGACCTCGCCGCGAATAGAAACCAGCCGGCTTGCCGGGTCGATCTTGGGGTCGATGCCGCGAATGGAGCCGGCAAAGGACATATCGGCGAGATTGGTGCCGAGCTTGATGGTCTGGCCGATCTTGAGCAGCGGCAGCTGCTGTTCGGGTACCGTGAAGTCGACCCGCATCGTGTCCAGGTCCTGGATCGTCACCACCGCGTTGCCTGGCGCCAGATACTGGCCGATGTCGATCTTCGGGATACCGACCGTGCCGCCGAATGGCGCGGACAATTGCTTCTGATCGAGCACTGCCTGCAGCTTGTTGACTTGCGCGGCCGAGGCGTCCGCCGCGGCACGCGCGGCGTCAAGCGTCGCGTCGGTGCCGACGCCGCGCCGCTGCAATTCGATCGCGCGGGTCAGCGCCGCCTGGTCCGAGGCGGCCTGCGCCTTCTGCGCCACCAGATCGGCTTTCTCAACGGCATCGTCCAGCTGCACCAACACCGCGTCGGCGGCAACCTTCTGGTTGGCGTGGAAAAGGATGTCCCTGACGATGCCGCTCGTCTCGAGGGTGAGATCGACGCCGCGCACGGCATTGACGGTGCCGATGGCCTCGATGCCGGGGGTCCATACCGAAGGCTTGACCGTCACTGTCGAGACCGTCGCGGCCGGCGGCTTCATGGTGGCGAAATACTGCTTGATGCCGGCATCGCGCATGAAGTTGAAGCCAACGATGCCGACGCATACCAGGGCAAGCAGCAACAAGAATCCGGCGATGATGAAAAAGCGCTTCACGGGCAGTCCCCTCGAGCCGGCAGCCGGCAAAAACAATCGATGCCGGGACACATATCGACGATAAGTCCCGATTTCAAATGGCGCGCCTTACTGTACCGGCTGGACGGTCTTGTCAATTCCGCCTAGGCTAATGTAGGGGAAGCAATGAGAGTACCCAGGGCGAACTCACGCGAGAAGATACTTGCCGCCGCCGCCGATGTGGCGCGCGAGGCTGGTCCGGGAAGCCTGTCGCTCGAGGCGGTCGCCAGCCGCGCCGGAGTGTCGAAAGGCGGCCTGCTCTACAATTTTCCGACCAAGGCCAAGCTGATGCAGGGCCTGGTCGAAAGCTATCTCAGCGATTTCCAGAAGGCGCTGGAAACACGCGCCACCGAGGCCGGCGACGAGAGCGTCCTCTCAGCCTATATCAAGCTGTCGGCCGACGACTGCGAGCGGCCGAAACCTTCGGCGTCGTGGATGTTCTCGGCGATCGCCGAAGATCCCGATTTTCTGACGCCGATCAAGGCCTTCAAGCGCCAGCTGTTCGAACGGCTGAAAGGAGAGACGGACGACCTCGGCTCGCTGCTGGTCTGCTATCTCGCCATTGAGGGGATGCGCAGCATGAACCTGTTTGATTCAGACGTGCTGTCCGAAGACGAGCGCAGGCTTCTGGTGTCCTCGCTCCTGAAGATAGCCGGATAGGTCACCAAACGGTTTGGTAGTGACCAAACGGCTTGGTAGTGACCAAGCGGTTTGGTGGTGACCAAACGGTTAAGAGCGTCACACCAGCTTCATCCTAGGGACATAGCGTCCTCCCCGGTTCTTTGCTGCAATGCAAAAGGAGTGGGACACAATGGTGGACGTAGTTTCGAGTGAGGCGGGGATCCCAAGACCGGATCATCCCCTGGAACAATCGGGCGGTGCCAAATGGTTCCTGCCGGCTTTCGGCGTGCTGGTGCTCGTCGGCATCGTCTATGTCGGCTATGCGCTCAGCCAGGATCTGGCCATCGCCAAGACGGTGCCCTGGATCCTGCTCGGCATCGCGCTTCTGATCGCGCTGGGCTTCGAGTTCGTCAACGGCTTTCACGACACCGCCAACGCGGTCGCCACCGTCATCTACACGCGCTCGCTGCCGGCCGAATTCGCCGTCATGTGGTCGGGCGTCTTCAATTTCCTCGGGGTGCTGACCTCGAGCGGCGCGGTGGCCTTCGGCATCCTGTCGCTGCTGCCAGTCGAGCTCATCCTGCAGGTCGGCTCGTCATCCGGCTTCGCCATGGTGTTCGCCCTTCTGGTCGCCGCCATCCTGTGGAACCTCGGCACCTGGTTCCTCGGCCTGCCGGCCTCGAGCTCGCACACGATGGTCGGCTCGATCATCGGCGTCGGTCTCGCCAACCAGTTCATGGCCCCGGCCGGAAGCGCCACCAGCGGCGTCGACTGGGGGCAGGCGACCAATGTCGGCATCACCTTGCTGGTCTCGCCGATCGTCGGCTTCTTCGCCGCCGCCATCCTGCTCTATGCCATGAAGCTCCTGGTGCGCAATCCGGCGCTCTACGAAGCACCGAAGGGCAATGCGCCGCCGCCATGGTGGATCCGCGCCCTGCTGATCTTCACCTGCACCGGCGTCAGCTTCGCGCACGGCTCCAATGACGGTCAGAAGGGCATGGGGCTGATCATGCTTATCCTGATCGGCGTGGTGCCGACGGCTTACGCGCTCAACCGCACGCCCGACATCAACTATCTCGACGCCTACAAGTCGGCCTCGGTATCTGTCGAGCAGGCTCTGGGCAAGTACGTCAAGCCTGGCGTTACTGTGGCCGATGCCAATGCTGCCAAGGCTGCCGTGCAGGAGGCCGTGCGCAGCAAGAGCTGGAACGATCAGACCACGATCGCGCTGCAGACCTATATCCACAACACCACCGCCGGGCTGCAGCCTTACGCCTCGGTTGACAACGTGCCGACCGATCTGGTCAGCAACGCGCGCAACGACATCTATCTGATCGGCGAAGCGCTGAAGCTGATCGACAAGAAGAAGCTGCTGCCGATGCAGGACGCCGATCTCAAGGCGGTGACCGACTACCACAAGGCGGTCGACAACGCGACGAAGTTCATTCCGCTGTGGGTGAAGATCGCCGTGGCGCTGGCGCTCGGCCTCGGCACCATGGTCGGCTGGAAGCGCATCGTCGTCACCGTCGGCGAGAAGATCGGCAAGAGCCACCTGACTTATGGCCAGGGCGCCGCCGCCGAGCTGGTCGCGATGATCACCATCGGCATGGCCGACCGTTTCGGCCTGCCGGTGTCGACGACGCACGTGCTGTCGTCCGGCGTCGCCGGCACCATGGCGGCGAACGGCTCCGGCCTGCAGTGGTCGACCGTGCGCAACCTGCTGCTGGCCTGGGTGCTCACGCTGCCCTGCTCGATCGCGCTGGCCTTCGTGCTGTTCGTGATCCTCCGCCACGTTTTCTGAGCGGCGGTTCATGCCTGATTGCAAACATCGACGGCGCCGGTTTCGGCGCCGTCTTGCTTTTTCAGCATGTGATTGAGTGGCAGCCATGAATGACGCATCACATCTGACGCTGCTTGCCTGGGACGACAGCCGGCACCATGCGCCCGGCCTGATATGGGCCTATCGCGGCAAGGCCGATGCACCGGCCGAGCCGATCGCGCCAAAGGATATCGAGGCGGTCCTTGCCGAGCCGGATGGCTGGGTGTGGCTGCATGTCGACCTTATCGACCAGCGCGCCCATTCCTGGATCAGCCATGCCTGCGCGCTGCCGCAATCGGTGCATGCGATCCTCGAAGGCCATGAGGACAGCATGGCGCTGGCGCATGAAAAGGGTGTCGTGCACGGCATCGCCGCCGATCTGCATGGCGAAATCGGACGGAGGTCGACCACCATCGGCCGGCTGCATTTCGCCGTGACGGATCGGTTGCTGGTGACCGGCCGGCGCCATTCGCTGGCCGCCGTCGAGGACGTCAACAAGACGCTTTCGGAAGGATTCAAGCCCGCTTCGGCCTTCGAGCTGTTCGCAGCGATCGTGCTCGCCTTCTGCAGGAGCGCCAGCGAACGCCTGGCGCGGGCGACGAAGCAGTTGGACGAGGTCGAGGATCATCTGGTCACCGAGCGGCTGGCCGACGAGCGGCGCCGGATCAAGGACGTGCGTCGCCTAACCGTCTCGCTGCACCGTCCGATTTCGGCGCAGGTGGCGCTGTTCCTGGACGAGAACCGTGCCGGCTGGGAGCTGTCGGCGGGCGCCCACGAGATATTGGGCAAGCTGTCGGCACGCCTCAAAAGGCTCGACCGCGAAGTCGTCATGGTCAACGACCGGGCAAGGCTGCTGCAGGAAGAGGTCGCGGCCGAGTTGGCGGACGAATCCAACCGCAGCCTGAAGGCGCTGGCGGTGATGAGCGCGCTGCTCCTGCCGGGAACGCTGATCGTCGGCATCTTCGGCATGAACACCGAAGGACTGCCGCTGACCCACACGCATGGCGGCTTCCTGCTGGCGATGCTGCTTGCGGGCGGCGCGACAGGCTTGTTCTATTGGCTGCTGCTGCGAGCCGGCGCCGATCTCAAGTTCTAGGTGTGTCGATATTCAGGTGAGGCCGGCCTGCGAACGATGGCTTCCTGCGCTTCCGGTGCTCACGTACTTCAAGTACGCTCCGCTCCGGCCTTCGCCGGCCGAAGCCCTCATAGATGTCTCCGTCTATGAAGGCTACGGCCGGCGTAGGCCGGTTCTCGGAAACCACCTTGTCTGGTCGCTGCGCGCCCGTCTTCGACTCCGGCTCGGCCTGACCTGAATATCGACACACCTGGAGGGGTGACCGTCAGGTCGGGTCTTCGCGATGCAGGTCGTGGATGGTGACGCCGTCGGCATTGTCGGGCAGCATCAGCCACTTCTTGTGGCGCAACGTGCGCTCGGTGTCTTCCAGGCCCATCTCCCAGTGCTCGCGCATCGAGGTGCCGGAGAACTCATAGTCCTTGGCGTGGCCTTCATAGCCTTTGTGCTGGTAGATCAGGTGGACGATGTTGACGACGCCGGCATCGGAATAGTCGGCTATCAGTTCCTTCTCGCCGTCCTTGAGCTGGTCCGGCGGCACGCGCTTGAGCGCGTCGAGCAGCTTCATCTTGAGCGCATGGATGCGCTGGAAGTTGTCGGTGTTCTGGCGCGTGCGGCTAGAATACATGATGTCCTTGTGGCGCGACAGGACGTCGGCCAAGCCGCGCGGCAGCACGCCGCGGGCGCTGAACAGATCGACCTGGAACACCAGCGAGGAGCGGTCCTCCTCCTGGTCGAGAAGATATTGCAGCGGCGTGTTGGAGACGATGCCGCCGTCCCAGTAATACTCGCCTTCGATGCGGATCGAGGGGAAGGCCGGCGGCAGCGCGCCGCTCGCCATGATGTGCTCCGGCCCGATGCGCACCTTGTCGGTGTCGAAGTAGACGAAGTTGCCGGTCCTGACATTGACCGCGCCGACGCTCAAGCGCTTCTTGCCGTCGTTCAGCACGTCGAAGTCGATCAGGCTCTCCAGCGTGTCCTTGAGCTCGGCGGTATCGTAGAAGCTGGTGGCGCCTTCGGCTCCCGACAGCTGGAACCAGGGGTTCGGGCTGCGCGGCTTGAAGAAGCCCGGCTGGCCCATCGTCATGGTCATCAATGACGAGGTCTGGTTGCGGATATCGCGATAGATGTCGCCTTCGGGCGTATAGGCCCAGATCTTGCGGCCCGAGATCGTCTGCCAGAACTGCTCGAGCCGCTGCAGGCGGCGGCTCGGCTCGTTGCCAGCGATGATCGAGGCGTTGATGGCGCCGATCGAGACGCCGGAAAGCCAGGTCGGCTCGCAGCCGGCGTCGGCAAGCGCCTGATAGACCCCTGCCTGATAGGCGCCGAGCGCGCCGCCGCCCTGGAAGACCAGGGCGATGCGGTCATATTGCGCAGTGATTTCCTGGATGGTGGCGGCGGCCGCCTTGTTGCGGGTACGCTCAAGCACCGGCTTTCTCCAGTTCCTTCGCGCCGGCAGCCGATCGGCCGCGGTCCGCGAGATAATCATGCACGACTTCGCCGAGACCCAGCGTCAGATCGGCGGTGAAGTGAACGGCCGAGACGATATCGAGCACAGGCAACTTGGCGACATCGGCCATGACATGCGGCCGAAGGTCGAGCGCGGCGGGCGCCGTCCAGGCTTCCTTCAGCGTGATGTCGGTGAGGTAGTAGCGGACCAGCTCGCAGATGCGCGGACTGCCGTCGACATGCGGGATGATCTTGATGAGGAAGTTGGGCGCGGCGAGCGAGGCGAGCACCTGGTCGTGGTCGGCTTCGCGGTGCTTGTAGCCCATGGTTCCGGTGGCGCAGAGCACGCTGCCATAATGCAGCGTGCCGACCACCACCTCGCCCTCATGCACGATCTTGGCGTTGGCGAGCTTTTTCGGGAAACCCCAGAGCTCGCGGCCGCCGGCGATCGGCGCGTCGTCGTCGAGATACATGGAATGCACGTAGCCGCCGTGCTGGCCCTTGTAGCGCACCGGGATGACCTGGCCGGTCTCGGTGTAGTCGCCGAAACCGGTCGAGTCCGGCATGCGGATGAATTCGTATTTGACCAGCGGCTCGTCGATCTCGAGCGGCGCCGGCACGACGGCTTCCAGCGCTTCGCGCGTCGTGCGGTAGGTGATGATGATGTATTCGCGGTCGAAGAAACGATAAGGGCCGGGCGGGAAGGACGGGTTGGTGAGCGGCATGGCATAGGCGCGCTTCACGACATCGGCGATTTCCATGGCTGGTGCCCCAGTAAGGTTTGAAATGACCCGCGCGAATGCGCTGGCAAATATGTTGCATGGCAGCATGACAGTGCCGTGTCAGCCCGGCGACACGCGGCCACGGAGCCGGCAAATGGCGCTGCCGCGCTGTAATCGAGCCGACACATGGCCGTGCCATTGTCGTGCTGCATTGCACCAACTATCTGCTCTCCCAACTCGTTGCGTTGATAAGTCCCTCCCACCTCTTGCGAGATCTCCCATGGGTTCCCTGTCTTCGAAGAATGCGCTCGTCACCGGCTCGACCAGCGGCATCGGCCTTGCAATCGCCCGTGCCTTCGCCGCCGAGGGCGCTAACGTCACCATCAACGGCCTGGGCGACGCGGCGGCGATCGAGCAGGAGCGGGCCGGCATCGAAAAGGATTTCGGCGTCAAGTGCCGCTATTCGGGCGCCAACATGATGGACGGCGCCGCAGTCACCGCCATGATCCACGAGACCGAGGCGGCGTTCGGCAGCCTCGACATCCTGGTCAACAATGCCGGCATCCAGCATGTCGCGCCGATCGAGGAATTTCCCGACGACAAGTGGGAAGCCATCATCCGCATCAACCTTCTGGCCGCCTTCTACGCCATCAAGGCGGCGGTGCCCGGCATGAAGAGCCGCAAATGGGGCCGCATCATCAACACGGCTTCGGCGCATGCGCTGGTCGCCTCGCCGTTCAAGTCGGCCTATGTCTCGGCCAAGCACGGCATTGCCGGCCTGACCAAGACGGTGGCGCTGGAAGTGGCGCAGGACGGCATCACCGCAAATGCGATCGCGCCTGGCTATGTCTGGACGCCGCTGGTCGAGAAGCAGATTCCCGACACGATGAAGGCGCGCGGCATGACCGAGGAGCAGGTCAAGCACGACGTGCTGCTTGCGGCGCAGCCGACCAAGGAATTCGTCACCGTCGAGGAGCTGGCGGCGCTGACTTTGTTCCTGTGCTCGGACGCCGCCAGGCAGATCACCGGCACGACCCTGCCGATGGATGGCGGCTGGACGGCGCAGTAAGGCCATCCGCCGCTTCAGGTAATGCGAGGGGCGGAGCTTCCGCCCCTGGCATTTGAATTCTTGACAATCGCGGGGGACCGTTCCAGCATTCCGGCAAGGGGTTCCCCGCGACGACCCCGTGAGGCGTCAGCCCAACGATCGCGTCCAAACTCTCTCTGTTCAGGAGGTGGACGCCATGCCGTCAACAACCGCAATCACCGTTCCGCAGCTTTCCCGTCTCGTCGGCTTGCCCGATGCGCCTTGCCTGGTCGATGTGCGCGTCGACGAGGACTATGAAGCCGATCCGCGCCTGTTGCCGGCGTCATGCCGGCGCGATTTCAGGTCTGTCTCAAGCTGGGCGTCGGAATTCTCGGGACGCAAAGTCGTCGTGATCTGCCAGAGGGGGCAGAAACTCTCGCAAGGCGTTGCCGCGTGGCTGCGCCACGAAGGCATTCCGGCGGAGTCGCTGGAAGGCGGCTTCGAGGCCTGGGTCGCCGCCAGGGCGCCGTTGGTCAGCGCCGGCGCGATCCCGCCCCGCGCTGAGAAGGGACGTACGGTATGGGTCACGCGTTCGCGGCCGAAGGTCGACCGCATCGCTTGTCCCTGGCTGATCCGCCGCTTCGTCGATCCCGAGGCGGTTTTCCTGTTCGTCGATCCAGCCGAAGTGCCTCTTGTGGCGGACCGCTTCGCAGCGGTTCCCTTCGACATCGAAGGCGTGTTCTGGAGCCATCGTGGGGATCGCTGCACTTTCGACACGATGATCGAGGAATTCGGCCTGCGCGTCGAAGCGCTCGATCGCCTGGCGCTGATCGTGCGCGGCGCCGATACGGCGCACCTCGACCTCGTGCCGCAGGCGGCCGGGTTCCTCGCCGCCTCGCTCGGCCTGTCGCGCATGTTCCGCGACGACCTCGAGCAGCTCGAAGCCGGCATGCTCCTCTATGACGCCTTCTTCCGCTGGTGCCGCGATGCCGCGGACGAGACGCACAACTGGCCGGCAGGAGGCAAGGCGTAATGACCGCACTCGCCAAGAACGACGCCGCGCCGCTGGTCGATGTCCCGACCGTGCCGAGCTTTCGCGAGGCGACGCGGCTGTGGGCCAAGATCGGCCTGCTGTCCTTCGGCGGGCCGGCCGGGCAGATCGCGCTGATGCACAAGGAACTGGTCGAGGAGCGCCGCTGGATCGGCGAGGAGCGGTTCCTGCACGCGCTCAACTACTGCATGCTCCTGCCTGGGCCCGAGGCCCAGCAGCTTGCCGTCTATATCGGCTGGCTGCTGCATCGGACGGCAGGCGGTCTCGTCGCCGGCAGCCTGTTCGTGCTGCCGGGCGCGCTGGTCATGCTGGGCTTGAGCAGCTTCTACATGCTCTACAACGATGCACCGGTCGTCGAGGCGCTGTTCTTCGGCGTCAAGGCGGCGGTGCTTGCCGTCGTCGTCGAAGCCGTGATCCGCATCGGTAAGCGGGCGCTGAAGAACCGGGCCATGATCGTGATCGCGGTGGCGGCCTTCCTCGCCATCTACGTCGCCAGAGTGCCGTTCCCGCTGATCGTGCTCGCGGCAGGCCTCATCGGCTGGATCGGCAATCGGTTTGCGCCACGGCTGTTTTCCGGCTCGGCACATGGCAAGGGCAGCGTCGCCGACATCAAAGGCGTGGTCGACCTGATGTTCGAGCGCGGTGAGCTCGGCCACACCGTGCCGACCAGATGGCATGCGGCCCGCACCATCGCCATCTGGCTGCCGCTCTGGCTGGGGCCTGTAGCACTGGTCGCCTTGCTGGCGGGGCCGGGCAGCGTGTGGGCGCAGGTCGGCGGTTTCTTCAGCCTGATGGCCGTGGTCACATTCGGCGGCGCCTATGCGGTTCTCGCCTATGTGGCACAGGCGGCGGTGACCTCGTTCGGCTGGCTTTCGCCTGGACAGATGGTCGACGGGCTGGGGCTTGCCGAAACGACGCCCGGGCCGCTGATCCTGGTGCTGCAATTCGTCGGCTTCGCCGCCGCCTATCGCCATGCCGGCGCGATCAATCCTTTGCTCGCCGGATCGCTCGGGTCGGCGCTGACGCTCTGGGTCACCTTCGTCCCCTGCTTCTTCTGGATATTTTTAGGCGCTCCCTACATTGAGCAGCTGCGGCAGAACAAGGCGCGGGCGGCGGCGCTCGGCGCGATCACCGCGGCGGTGGTGGGCGTGATCATGAATCTTGCGCTGTGGTTCGCGCTGCATGTCGTCTTCGGCAAGGTCGCAAGCGTCGGCTGGGGCGTGGAGGTTCCGGCCCTGTCCTCGCTCGACTGGCGTGCCGCGTTGCTCTCGGCGGCGGCGATGGTCTCCATGTTCAGATTGAAGCTCGGCATGCTGCCGACGCTGGCGGGATCCGCGCTGGCGGGGCTTGCGCTGCAGGCGCTCTAAGCCCGCACGCCGTTCGATCAAGTTAGCGTGAACGAAAAAGTCGACCGGCCGGGAATAAACCGCCCGGTCTGCGGGTCTCCAGGGCATGCGCCATTTGTGCGCAACAGCAGGAGACCGACCATGAAGCGGCGCGAAGACAAATACGCATGTGAACAAGGCGAAGGCGTCAGCCGCCGGCGTCCCCTGGAGCGGATGAGCCGGGCGCATCCGGTCCGGGCGATACCGCCCCGCCGCCGGCCGTGATCCCTGCCGATCGCAACCATCGAGATCCACGACCATGACGGCGACCGCCCCGTTGCAGCCAGCGATGCGCCGTCCTCTTCCGAGGCACGCCTTGCTTCCGAGACACTTGACTCCGGTGACACCAATGCCTTCTCCTCCCTCGAAGCAGGCGCCATCGCCTGCGGTCGCGATCTTCGCCCACACGAGCAGGGACAGATCGTCGCCTCCCGCTGAGGGCGGCAAACCCATGGCGGGAGCGCCCGACGGCGGAACGGTGTTGAGCGAAAAGATGCTGGCAGCGCGTTTTGCCGAAGTGGTGCTGCCGCATCTTAGCGATGCGCTGTCGCTTGCCCGCTGGCTGACCGGCAATCAAGCCGACGCCGAGGATGTGGTGCAGGAGGCCTGCCTCAAAGCGCATGCGGGCATTGCCGGGTTCGCTGGGGGAAACCCCCGCGCGTGGCTGCTCACCATCGTGCGCAACGCTTCCTACACCTGGATGGCGCGCAACCGCCCGCGCAGCGTGGTCGCCGTCGGCGACCTTGCCGATCTCGACGACGTGTCGCCGCCGCCCGACACTGACGCCGACAGCCCGGAGGCGGCGCTGATCGCCAAGGCCAATTCGGCGGCGGTGGAAGCGGCGATCGCCAGGCTGCCGCAAGCCTTCCGCGAAACACTTGTGCTGCGCGACATCAACGGTCTCAGCTACCGCGAGATCGCCGCCATGCTCGGCGTGCCGCAGGGCACGGTGATGTCGCGGCTGGCGAGAGCCCGCGGCCTCTTGATAACGGAACTTGGAGGGCGCCATGAGCCCGCATGAAAATCGCCCGCGTGAGGATGGATTGCCGCAAGACCCGCAGGATATGAAGCTGATGATCCACGCCCTTGTCGATGGCGAGCTCGATGCCGCGGCCGCCCTGGCGGTCGAGCGGCGCATGGCCGCCGATCCGGAGCTTGCCGCCGAACATGCGCGCCTGGTGGCGCTGCGCGGCGCTGTCGCCAATGTGCCGCGCCAGACGGTCCGCGACGACTTTCTGGCCCGCATTGCGGCCATCGCTGAGGTGAGTGGGACCGACGAAGCCGTCCAATCCACAGCCGTAAAGGCGCAGTCACAGCCGCAACAGCAGCAAGGCAATGTCGTCGAGATGCGGCCGCGCGCGGCACGCTGGTTCAACTCCTTCGACTGGCGCCAGATGGCGGCCTCGATCGTGCTGACGGCGTTTCTGGCCAGCGGCGCGACGCAGTGGCTGGCGACGGCGGACAATAGGGCCGACAGCTTTGCCGTGGCCGTCGCCAACGGCCATCGCCGCAGCCTGCTCGCGGCGACTCCAGTCGACATCGTCTCGTCCGACCGCCACACGGTGAAGCCATGGCTCGACGGCCGCATCGGCGTCTCGCCGGCGGCGCCCGATATGGCCAAGGATGGTTACGCCCTGCTTGGCGGACGCGTCGAGGTGATCGGCGACAGGCCGATGCCGGCTCTGGTCTACCGCCATCACGAGCATCTGATCACGTTGGTGGCCGCACCCCGGCAGAACGAGGCCAAATCGGTGCCGGTGGCGGACGATCTATCGGCAGGCGGTTTCCTGCTGGTCCACTGGACAGACGACGCCTTCTCCTACTGGGCGAT